>NZ_VBVZ01000029.1 GCF_005863185.1 Pseudomonas edaphica | reverse complement strand
TGAGCTGTATGTGGGTGGCAGCGGCGTGGCGCGCGGTTACCTGAACCGTGCGGACCTGACCGCCGAACGCTTCCTGCAAGACCCGTTCAACCCGGGGCGCATGTACCGCACCGGCGACCTGGCGCGCATCCAGCACATAGGCCTGTGCATTTGCGATAGGTCGGCCGATAGGCACAGCGCCCGCGCCCGGCGTGGTGATTTCAAACGTGGTCGAGAAGGTGGTGGCTTCGGTCGGCCCGTAGCCGTTTAACAGGTGTTGCGGCTTGCCGTGCTTGAGCACCCGGGCAATCACCAGCGGGTCAAGCACATCGCCGCCGACGATCAGGTAGCGCAACTGGCGCAGCACCGGCAGCAACGCGTCGGCGTATTGATGGAACAAGCCTGCCGTCATCCACAGCACGCTCACGGCCTGTTCCTGCAACAGCTCGGCAAATGCGGCCTGGGACAGCAGCACCGCATGCTCGACCACCACCACGCAACCGCCATTGAGCAACGGCGCCCACACATCCAGGGTGCTGGCGTCGAACGCCGGGTTGGAGGCGAAGGCCACGCGGTCGCGCTCGTTGAAATCGGCATAGCCGTTGTTGAGTACCAGCCGCGAGACGGCGCGGTGCGGCACTTGCACGCCTTTGGGCGCGCCAGTGGAACCGGAGGTGTACATGATGTACGCCACCTCGTCCGAAGACTGCGCAAGCTCCGGGTTGCGCGGCGACAGGCTATCCAGGTTCAGGTCGGCCAGGGTATGGAGTACATGCCGCGCTCCGCTGTCCTGCACCATAAAGGCCTGGCGTTCGAGCGGCGCGTTGATGTCCAGCGGCACATACACCGCTGCGCACTTGAGGATCGCCAGTTGGCTCACCAGCAAATCCAGCGAGCGTGGCAACGCAATCGCCACGTACTCACCCGGTTGCACGCCCTGGTTGATCAGGTGATGGGCCAGGCGGTTGGCACGGCGGTTGAGGTCACGATAGCTCAAGGACAACGCACCCTGCACCGCCGCCACGGCTTCGGGCCGCGCCAGTGCCTGAGCTTCGAACAGCTGGTGCACAGTGAGCTGCGACGGGTATTGGCGCGCGGTGGCGTTGAACTCGACCAACAGCTGGTGACGCTCGGCCGCCGGCAAAATCGACACCGCCTGCAACGCGGTGGTCGGCGCTTGTTGCAGCGCGGTCACCAGGTGGCTGAGCGCGGTGAGCATGTAGTCGCCCACGCGCTGCACATCCAGACTGGCCACGCCTTGTACGGTCAGCGCAAAGCCGGTGCCGAGGTCATCGACGTTGAGCACCAACGGGTAGTTGCTGCGCTCCTGGGAACTGAGAATCTCGATACCGTGCGTGGCAAACGGGCTGTCTCCCGGTGCCTCGTCCGGGGCGCTGTGACGGAAGTTGAGCAAGGTACTGAACAGCGGCAACGAACCCGGTACACCACTGCAACGCTGGGCCAGGGACAGCGAAGCGTGCTCGTGCCCAAGCAACTGCGCCAGGCGCGCATGGGTGGCGCGCACGCCGGCCTGCACGCTGGTGGCGCCCAGGCTGACGCGCAGCGGCAAGGTGTTGATGAACATTCCCAGCGCCCGGTCGGCGCCCTCGCCGCCTTGCATGCGCCCCAGCAGTACGGTACCAAACACCACATCCTGCTGGCCGGAGACCTGGGCCAGCACCTGCGCCCAGGCCAGGTGCACCAGGCTCGCGCTGCTGACACCCAGCTGTCGCGCCTGTTCGCGCAGGCCCTGGCTGAGCGCCGGGGCCAGCGGCAAATGCGCCTCGACGATGCCGCTGCCGTCGCCGTTGACATCCTGCAAACCGAACGCCAGCGTGGGCTCGTCAATATCACCCAGCATGTCGCTGAAAAAGGCTTCGTGTTGCGCCTGGGTCACGCCCAAACGCGCCTGGGCCACGTAATTGCGGTATTGCACCGCCGGCGGCAGTTGCGTGCTGTGGCCGGCCAGGCTGGCGCTCATCTCCTCCACCAACACCTGCAGGGCGGTGTGGTCGAGCAGGATATGGTGCAGCAGCAGGATGCCTGCAAAGCCATCCTGTTGTTGCGCATAACCGAAATGCATCAGCGACGCGCGGCTCAGGTCGAGGCGGAAATGGCGTGGGTCAAAGCGCTGTTGCAGCTGCGCCAGCGCATCATCAGCCGGCACGTCGAGGCGCTCGACGTGCAGCGGCGCCTGGCGCAACACCACTTGCACCGGCTCATCCAGGCCTTCCCACAGAATGCCGGTGCGCAGGATGTCGTTACGCTCGATCACACAGTGCAAGGCGCGGGTAAACGCGTCCACCGCCATTTGGTCGGCAAAATTGAACTGCACCTGCAACACGTAGGGGTCGCCCTCGGTCGTTGCCAGGTGGTGATACAGGATGCCGGCCTGCAACGGCGCCAGGCCGTAGATATCCTGCACGTTGGCGATGCCGCCGGGCACGTGCTGGAGGATGTGGTCGATGGCCGCCTGGTCCAGCGTCACCAGCGGCAGCATGTCGGGGCTGATGTGTGCGCTGGTCGCCGTGATCCGATTGGCCGGCACTTGGACTTCCTGCTGCCCGCCCACCGCCGCGGCGAGTGCGCGCAAGGTGGGTTGGCCGAACAACACGCGCACGTCGCAGCTCAACTCCACCTAGCGCATGCGTTCGATCAGCTTGACCGCCAGCAGCGAGTGGCCGCCCAGCTCGAAGAAGTTGTCGTCGCGCCCGACGTTGTCGAGTTTCAACAGCGACTGCCAGATGCCGGCGATGGTGCTTTCCACAGCGCCTTGCGGGGCGGCATAGTCACGCCGCGCCAGGGCGTCGGCATCCGGCGCGGGCAAGGCTTTGCGGTCGAGCTTGCCGTTGGTGGTCAGCGGGAATTGGTCCAGCAGCACGAAGGCGCTGGGCACCATGTATTCAGCCAGGCTCAGCAGCAGATGGTCGCGCAGTTCAGCGGCACCGAGTTCGCGCTCGGCGATCACGTAGGCCACCAGGCGTTTGTCACCGGGCTCGTCTTCACGGGCGATAACCACCGCGTCACGCACGCCGTTGGCGCTGGCCAGAGTGGCTTCGATTTCGCCCAGTTCAATGCGGAAACCGCGGATCTTCACCTGGTCATCGTTACGGCCCAGGTATTCGACGCTGCCATCGGCCAGCAGGCGGCCGAGGTCACCGGTCTTGTACATGCGCAGGCCGGTGGCCGGGTCGGCCAGGAAGCGTTCGGCATTCAGCTCGTCACGGTTGAGGTAACCGCGCGCCACACCGGCGCCGCCGACATACAACTCGCCGACCACACCCATCGGCAACGGCTCGCGACGCGCATCCAGCACATACAGCTGCAGGTCGGGAATGCGCACACCAATCGGGCTGACGCCAACCAACTGCGCATCCGCCGCTTCCAGGGCGCGGTAGGTCACGTGCACGGTGGTTTCGGTGATGCCGTACATGTTGACCAATTGGGTGCCAGCGTTGATGGCGCGGGCGTACCACGGTTTGAGCATGCCCGGTTCCAGGGCTTCGCCGCCGAAAATAACCTGGCGCAGTGAATGCGCCTGGGCGCTCTGGGCCGCGATCAACTGGCGAAATGCGCTGGGCGTCTGGTTGAGGATGCTCACACCCGCGTCACAGATCAGCGCGTAGCACTCATCTGGCGAGCGGCTGACCAGTTGCGGCACGATCAGCAACTGGCCGCCGTGCATCAGCGCGCCCCAGATCTCCCAGACCGAGAAGTCGAACGCGAAGGAATGGAACAGCGCCCACACATCATTGGCGTTGAAGCCAAACCAATGCTCGGTGGCGGTGAACAGCCGCGCCACGTGGCGGTGTTCGATCATCACGCCTTTGGGCAGCCCGGTGGAGCCGGAGGTGTAGATCACATAGGCCAGGTTGGCCGGGCTGAGCGCAACGCGCGGGTTGACGATGGATTCTGCGCGCAGGCTGTTGAGGTCGATGCGGGTCAAATCACCGACCAGATGCTGCGTGTCGGCTTGTACCAACACGGCCACTGGCGCGCTATCGGCCAGGGTATAGGCGATGCGCTCCAGCGGGTAAGCCGGGTCGATGGGCACATAACCGGCGCCAGCCTTGAGGATACCCAGCAGACCAATAATCATCTCCGGGCCACGCTCGACGCAGATCGCCACGCGATCATCAGGGCGAATGCCCTCGGCCAGCAGGCGGTGGGCGACCTGGTTGGCACGTTCGTTGAGTTGGCGGTAGGTGATGCGCTGGGTGTCGAAACGCAGGGCGATGGCATTGGGTTGAGCGGCGGCGTGGGCTTCGACTTGCGCGTGGATCAGGGCAGTGTCGCTGTAGTGCGCGGGGCTTTGATTGAGGCGGTGCAGCAGATGGTGACGTTCGGTGTCAGGCAGGATATTCAGGCCGCAGAGCGGCATATCCGGTCGCTGCTCCAGGGCCTCGGCCAGGCTGTGCAGGGCCGTGTGCAGGTAACCGGCGACCCGTTGCGCGCCGATGGACGCATCGACCATCACCGTCAGCGCAAAGTCTTCACCCAGGTCGTCGACGTTGACTGTCAGCGGGTAGTTGGTGCGCTCTTCGGCGCCCAGAACCTGGATGCCTTCGGCCACCTCGATCACCGCCGCCATGTCGGTGGCGGCACTGTGGCGGTAGTTGAGCATCGCACTGAACAGCGGCGTCGGCGCCGCCACACCGCTGCAACGCTGGGCCAGCGCCAGGGACGCATGCTCGTGATTGAGCAAGGTGGTGAGGCGTTCGTGGGTGGCCTTGACCCCGGCGCGCACGCCCTGCTCGCCCACGTCCACGCGCAACGGCAAGGTGTTGATAAACATACCCAGCGCGCGTTCACCGCCATCGCCGGCGCCCATGCGGCCAAGCATCACCGTGCCGAACACCACGGCATCGCGCCCGGACACCACGCCCAGCACGCGCGCCAGGGCCAGGTGCATGATGCTCGCCACGCTGACGCCCAGTGGCCGTGCCAGGCCACGCAGGCGGCGGCTCAGGCTGCTGTCGACGGGCACACGCACTTCATCGATGCCGTGCCCGTCGCCTTGTACATCCTGCAGGCCGAAGGGCAAAGTCGGCGCATCGATATCCGCCAGCATGTCGCGAAAGAACGCCTCATGCGCCTGTTCGCTGACGCCGTGGCGCACCTGGGCGATATAGCTGCGAAACGCCACCGGCTCGGCCGCCTGGGCGTGCTCACCGGCCAGATACAGTTGGATCTCATGGCGCACCACATCCAGGGCGGTGTGGTCGAGGATGGTGTGATGGAACAACAGCATCGCCACCACGCGCTGGTTGGCCGGGTCATTGGCAAACACCAGGCGCAGTAACGGTGCCTGGCCCAGGTCCATGCGATAGGCGCGGGCGTCATAGCGCGCGAGCAACTGCGCCAGGCGGTCGCCGTCGGCAAAATGCGCTTCTTCGCAGGCCAGGGTTGCCTTGCGCCACACCACTTGCAGCGGTTCGTCCAAACGCTCCCAGGCCATGGACGTGCGCAGGATATCGTGGCGGTCGATCACCCATTGCAGCGCCTCGGCAAACGCGTCAAGGCGCGCGCGGCTGTCGAGCACAAACTGCGCGTGCAGCACGTAGGGGTCACCTTGCTGCGCCGAAAGGTGGTGGTACAGCATGCCTTCCTGCAGCGGCGCCAACGGGTAAATATCCTGCACATTCGCCGCGCCACCGGGGATGGCGGCGACAATGCGGTCGATGGCCGGCTGGTCGAGCGTGACCAGTGCCAGCATGTCGGGGGTAATGCGGTAAGCCGGGCTTAGCCAGTCACCGCCGTGTTCAGCCACGAAGGCAAGCAATTGAGGTTTGTGCGCGATCAGTTGATCCCACAGATCGTCATCCAGGGCTTCGTCATCGCCGAGAATAATCAGGTCGCCTTCTTCCAATTGAAGACGGATCGCATGGGTGGAAATCGCTGCCAATAATTCACTGAACTGCATGGGGTAACCTGCCTGATAAGTCACGGTTGAGTAGAACGTCCGTATTCAGCTGCCGTTTGAAGCGGGTGTGCTGGCGCCGGGAAAAAATCGCGGGCACAGCCGAGGGCCTGGAGTGGCGTCCGGCAGGCTTGGAAAATTAAGGGATTTGGCAGGCAGGGGGTGACATGGGAAGCGGGGACAAGCGGGAATCAGGCAGCGTTCAGTTTTATCAAGCCTACAAACTATCGATAGGCCGATAGTCCAGATGCAGCTCAAGCGCCAGCTGTTTTGCGCGGCCCAGCCTGATCGGGCCGCGCTCGATATCCACCAGTAGCCCAGGACAATCGAGCACGGGCAACCCAGCGATAGCCTTGAGCCGCCCATCGGTAATCACCAGCAGCCGCTGCTGCTCGACCGGGTAACGCCGGCGGCGCGCGTGCAGCCATTGGCCAGCTTCGGACAACGCCGCCAGCAACGGTGTGCCGCCACCGGCGCCCAGCTGCGCCAGCCAGCCACTCAAGCCTTTGGCGGCCTTGAGCCCCTGCACCTGCCATTTAGGCGAGTGCCCGCTGGCGGTCAATAACGCCATGCGCGCGCGCTGCCGGTAGGCGTCGTCAAACAGCTGGGCGAGCAGGCCTTTGGCGTCGCTCAGCGCGCCATGGCGGCGGGTGGACGCCGAGGCATCGACAATCACCAGCCACAACTCATGGGCCGCGCGGCTGCGCAGGTGATAAAGCAGATCCTCACGGCACTGCGGCCGGCCACCGAGCAAGGTGCCCGGCCAATTGATCGCGCCACGCTGGGCGCTGCGTGCCTTGCCGTGCCTGCCATGTTCCAGTCGCCCTGCCTTGGGCCGGGCATCCGCCCCCGCGTCAGGTCGAGGGCGAATGCCTAGGGCTTTTTTGGCCAGGTGGGTACTTCCCGGCGGGCGCCCGTGGGCAATGCGGGCGCGGGCATATCGCCCCACTGGCCCTGGCCGGGTGATGGGTCAGACGGTTTTGCAGCCTGGCCTGGATCGGGCGGGCTTGTCGACGGCGTTTGCGGTTGGCGGCGATGACGCAAGGCGAACTCGGCCACCGCTTCGATATCTTCCTCGGCGATGGCACTCGCGCCGCGCCAGGCAGCATGGGCGCGCGCGCCGCGCAACCAGACCAGGTCGGCGCGCAAACCATCGACGCCGGCGGCAAAGCAACGCTCGGTGATCTGCGCCAGGGCCTGGTCGTCCAGTTCAATACTGTCGAGCCGCGTGCGCGCCTGGGTGCAACGCTCACGCAGCGCCGCCTGCGGTTCGGCCCATTGGCGGCAGAACGCAGCCGGGTTACTGTCGAAATCCAGGCGGCGCCGGATGATCTGCGCGCGCTCGCTCGGCAAAGTCTGCCCGCTCAGCGCCACATTAAAGCCGAAACGGTCGAGCAGTTGCGGGCGCAACTCACCCTCCTCCGGGTTCATGGTGCCGATCAGCACAAAACGCGCCGAATGGCGATGTGAGATGCCATCGCGCTCAATCAGGTTGGTGCCGCTGGCGGCCACGTCCAACAGCAGGTCGACCAGGTGATCGGGCAGCAAGTTGACTTCATCGACATACAACACACCACCATCGGCCTTGGCCAATACGCCGGGGGAAAACTGCGCCCGGCCCTCGCCCAGCGCGGCGTCCAGGTCCAGAGTGCCGACCAGGCGCTCTTCGGTGGCGCCCAGCGGCAAGGTGACGAACTGGCCGCTGACCAACAGATCCGCCAGGCCACGCGCCAGGGTCGACTTGGCCATGCCACGCGGGCCTTCGATCAGCACACCGCCGATTTTCGGGTCGATGGCGGTCAGGCACAGCGCCAGTTTCAGCTCATCGGCGCCGACCACGGCGGACAGCGGGAAATGGGGAATATCAGTCATACCTGCTCTCTTTAAATTCTGCTATTTCTTGTGGCGAGCGGGCTTGCCCCGCGTTGGGCTGCGAAGCAGCCCTAAATCCAAACGCCGCGTTCTTTCAGGAAAACCAGGTTGACCTTATTGGGGCCGCTACGCGGCCCAACGCGGGGCAAGCCCGCTCGCCACAGTGTGGGAATATCGGTCATCAGCTGTCTTCTTCTATGTCCAGCAACAGGTTTTCCAACGCCTCGCGATACGCGCCCGGCGCCTGCCACATGCCGCGTTGCTGGGCTTCGAGCATGCGTTCGGTCATGTCGCGCAATGCCGCCGGGTTGTGCTGCTGCACAAAGGCGCGGGTGTCGGCGTCGAGCAGGTAAGCGTCGGCAAGCAAGGCGTATTGGTGATCGTCGATCAGTGCAGTGGTGGCGTCGAATGCGAACAAATTGTCCACCGTGGCCGCCATCTCGAATGCGCCTTTATAACCGTGGCGTTTCACGCCGTCGATCCACTTGGGGTTGGCGGCACGGGAGCGGATCACCCGGTTGAGCTCTTCCTTCAAGGTGCGGATCTTCGGCAGGTCCGGCTGGCTGTGGTCGCCATGGTAGCTGGAGGCTTTGTCGCCACTCAGGGTTTCCACGGCGGCGAGCATGCCGCCCTGGAATTGGTAGTAATCGTTGGAATCGAGCAGGTCGTGTTCGCGGTTGTCCTGGTTGTGCAACACCGCCTGTACCTGGCTCAGGCGCTGGGCGAATTGGTCGCGGGCGGCGGTGCCTTCGTCGGCACCCCCATAGGCGTAGCCGCCCCAGTTCAGGTAGACCTCGGCCAGGTCTTCGCGGCTTTGCCACAGGCGACCGTCAATCGCGCCCTGCACACCCGCGCCATAGGCACCGGGTTTAGCGCCAAAGATGCGCCAGCCGGCCTGCTTTGCCGCGGCCGCTTCATCCAGGCCCGACTCGAGCAACGCTTCACGCTCACTGCGCACCTTGGCCGCCAGCGGGTTCATGTCGTCTGGCTCATCCAGCGCCGCCACCGCCTGCACCGCCGCATCGAACAGGCGGATCAGGTTGGCGAACGCATCGCGGAAGAACCCGGACACGCGTAGCGTCACATCCACCCGTGGGCGATCCAACAAGCTGATCGGCAGGATTTCAAAGTCATTCACACGCTGGCTGCCGGTGGCCCATACCGGGCGCACGCCCATCAGCGCCATGGCCTGGGCGATATCGTCGCCGCCGGTGCGCATGGTGGCGGTGCCCCATACAGAGAGACCGAGCTGGCGCAGATGGTCGCCGTGGTCTTGCAAGTGCCGCTCAAGGATCAGGTTGGCGGATTGAAAGCCGATGCGCCAGGCCGTGGTAGTGGGCAGGTTGCGCACATCCACGCTGAAGAAATTACGCCCGGTAGGCAGCACGTCGAGGCGCCCGCGACTTGGCGCACCGCTGGGGCCGGCAGGTACGAAACGGCCACTCAGGGCATCCAGCAGGCCGCGCATTTCGGCGGGGCCGCAGGCGTCCAGGCGCGGCGCGACAACAATGCGCAGGCTTTCTATGACCGACTTCACGTCTTCCCAACCGGGTTCTTCGAGCTGTTCGAGCGGCCCTTCCAGTGCCTGCTCGATCAGGCGCGCGGCATACAGTTCCAGGCGTTCGCGGGTGTCACCGGCGGTACGCCACAGCTGCGCGTCGATCTTCTGTAACACCTCGGGACGGCGCCCGGTCCAGGGCTCGGACAGGGCACAATCGAGCGGGTCGAAACCCAGGTCGAAGGCTTTGGCCAACACCCGCAGCAGGCTCGATTGCGGGCCACGCCCATCGCCACGGGGAATGCGCAGCAAGGCCAGCAAGGTGTCGATGCGCAGGCGGCCTTCGGGCGACTCGCCAAAGATATGCAGGCCGTCGCGGATCTGCGACTCCTTCAAGTCGCACAGGTAGGTGTCCAGGCGCGGCAGCCAGACCGCCGCGTCAGCGTCGTTGTCCAGCTCAAGTTCCTGGTCGATTCGGGTTTCGCGCACCAACTTGAGAATGTCTTTTTGCAGCTCGAGGGCACGGCGTGGGTCAAGCAACTGCGCTTCGTAATATTCGTCTGCCAACAGCTCCAGGTTACGCAGCGGGCCATAGGTTTCGGCGCGGGTCAGCGGCGGCATCAGGTGGTCGATGATCACCGCCTGGGTGCGGCGCTTGGCCTGGGCGCCCTCGCCTGGGTCATTGACGATAAACGGGTAGATATTCGGCAATGGCCCGAGCAGCGCATCCGGCCAGCAATGTTGCGACAACCCGACACCCTTGCCCGGCAGCCATTCAAGGTTGCCATGCTTGCCCACATGGATCACGCCATGGGCGCCGTAGGTGTGGCGCAACCAGAAGTAGAACGCCAGGTAGCCGTGGGGCGGCACCAGGTCGGGGTCGTGGTACACCGCGCTGTGGTCCACCTGATAACCGCGTGCCGGCTGAATGCCGACGAAGGTCAGGCCCAGGCGCAGGCCGGCGATCATCATGCGCCCGTCGCGGCACATCGGGTCGTGGTGCGGCGCGCCCCAGCGCTCCAGCACGGCCTGGCGATTGGCTTCGGGCAAGCGCTGGAACATCGCCTCGTAGTCGTCCAGGCTCAGGCTTTGATGGCACGGGCGCAGGTCGAGGCTGTCGAGGTCGTTGGTGACGCCGCCGAGCAATTCATGGATCAAGGCAGTGCCGCTGGCGGGCAACTCACTCGGCACCGGGTAACCTTCGGCTTGCAGCGCACGCAGGATATTCAGCGCCGCTGCCGGCGTATCCAGCCCCACGCCATTGCCGATGCGGCCGTCGCGGGTCGGGTAATTGGCCAGGATCAGCGCAATGCGTTTGTCGGCATTGGGTACTCGCGCCAGTTCGACCCAGCGCCGCGCCAGTTCAGCGACAAAATCCATGCGTTCCGGCGCTGCGCGGTAGCACACCACGTCGGATTGGCTGCGCTCGCTGCGCCAGGCTAAATCTTTAAAGCTGATGGGCCGGCTGATAATGCGCCCGTCCAGCTCCGGCAAGGCGATGTGCATGGCCAGGTCACGCGGGCCAAGGCCCTGTTCACTGGCCTCCCAGCCAGGCTGATTGTCCTGGGCACAGATCGCCTGGATCACCGGGATATTGCGGCGAAACGGCCGCAGGTGCGGGGCTTCCGGGCTGGATTGGGCAAAGCCGGTGGTGTTCAAAATCACCGCCGCCTGCACTGCATCCAGCAAGTCCTCGACCACTGTCAGGCAGCCGGGTTCTTTCAAACTGGCCACCGCCATCGGCAGCGGGTTAAGACCCGCCGCCTGCAAGCGTTGGCAGAACACATCGATAAAACCGGTATTGGCCGCCTGCAAGTGCGAGCGGTAGAACAACACCGCCGCCACCGGCCAGTCGGCGTGCCAATCGGTCTGCCAGTCGTTCAGCCGTGGGTGGGGTTTATGCGGGTGATAAATCGCCGTGCGCGCCAGGGTTTGCGGCTCGTCCCAGGCGTAATCGCGGCCCAGGTGGCTGCTGGCCAGGCAACGGTAGAAATCCAGCGCATTGCCCAAACCGCCCTGGCGCAGGAAGTGCCAGAGGCGGTCGCGCTCAGCCATGCCAACGGTGCTTAAGCCGCTGAGTTCCGGGTCGGGGCGATCATCGCCCGGCACCAGAATCAACTGCACGCCGCGCTCGGCCAACTCCACCAGGCGCTCGATGCCGTAGCGCCAATAACCGATGCCACCGTGCAGAGAAATCAGGATGACCTTGGCGTGGCGCAGCACCTCGTCGACGTAGAGGTCGACCGAGGCGTGGTTTTGCACCTGCATGGGGTTGGCCAGGCGAAAGCTGGGGTAGTCGACGGGCAACTGCTGGCCGGCCTCGGCCAACAGTGCAAGGCTGGAATCACCGCTGCACAGGATCACCAGCTCGGCAGGGGTTTGCCCAAGGTCGGCAATATTGTCGTCCGAAACGAAACCACCCGGCTGAGTCCTGAGCAGGTGCATGGGTTAAACGCTGAGCGCTGCGCGCAATTGCGCTTCGAGGCCCGCCGCATCCAGCTCCTGGCCGATCAGCACCAGGCGTGTGATGCGCGCTTCGTCGGCGCCCCAGGCACGGTCGAAATGTTTGTCGAAACGCGTGCCCACACCCTGGATCAGCAGGCGCATCGGCTTGTTCGGGATCGCCGCGAAGCCTTTGACGCGCAGGATGCCGTGTTGCACCACCAACTGGGTCAGGGCGTCGAGCAGCAGCGCTTCGTCCGCTTGCGGCAGGTCGATGGAGATGGAGTCGAACGCATCGTGGTCGTGATCGTCTTCACCTTCATGGTGATGATCGTGATGGCTGTGGCGGCCGTCGATGTGTTCTTCGGAACCCGCGCCCAGGCCGATCAGCACGTCCAATGGCAGGCGACCGCTGCTGGCTTCGATGATTTTTACGGCCGGCGGCAGTTCTTCGGCGACTTCCAGGCGCACGCGGGCCAGGTCTTCGGCGCTGATCAGGTCGGATTTGTTGAGGATCACCAGGTCGGCGCTGGCCAACTGGTCGGCAAACAGCTCGTGCAGCGGCGATTCGTGGTCCAGGTTCGGGTCGAGTTTGCGCTGGGCGTCAACCTGGTCCGGGAAGGCGGCGAAGGTGCCGGCAGCCACGGCCGGGCTGTCGACCACGGTGATTACCGCGTCAACCGTGCAGGCGCTGCGGATTTCCGGCCACTGGAAGGCTTGCACCAGCGGTTTTGGCAGGGCCAGGCCCGAGGTTTCAATAAGGATATGGTCGAGGTCGCCGCGACGTGCAACCAGCTCGCGCATCACCGGGAAGAACTCTTCCTGCACGGTGCAGCACAGGCAGCCGTTGGCCAGTTCGTAAACGCGGCCGTTGGCTTCTTCTTCGGTGCAACCGATGGAGCACTGTTTGAGGATCTCACCGTCGATGCCCAGTTCGCCGAATTCGTTGACGATCACGGCGATGCGACGGCCTTGAGCGTTGTCGAGCATATGGCGCAGCAAGGTGGTTTTACCCGAACCGAGGAAGCCGGTAACGATGGTGACGGGGAGTTTGGCCAGTGTTTTCATCGGATGCCCTTGGGGGCGGGCAGACGGGACGATAGACCCTGCGACGGCGCGCAGCAGCGGATTTCGTCACCGGATCACCCCGCCCGGTTAAGTAGAAAATCGGTTGCGAGGCAGGTCTCCTGGCTTGGGGTTTGCAGGTCTTGCGACCCGCGCTGGCTGCGCCTTCCCGCCGTTATGGCAGTGGCGTGGCAGGCAGCTGAACCCTTCACAGTTGCGGGGGCAGCCGCGGCTTGGACCGCGTTCCCTTCTTAGCTTCGGCGTGGGCCGAAGAACCTCGAAGGTGCAAGGCTACAGGGGCTCGCGCGATTTGACTACCGTCGCCCGCCCATGCTCTCCTACACATCTTGTTTCGGGTGCCCTTCACAGGGTGAAACGGGAAACCGGTGAGTCATAGCGTGATGACGAGTCCGGTGCTGCCCCCGCAACGGTAAGCGAGCGAAGCATCAAATCCACTGTGCCTGTGCATGGGAAGGAGATGCTTGATACGGCCCACCTCTTTTCCCAAGAGCGCCCCTCGCAAGCCCGGAGACCGGCCCGAAAAAACCAGATAACAAACCCGCGGTGGGCGGGCGCTGTTCAGAACCCTGCGTGCCTGCCTCGCGGGGTTTTCATGCGCCTGCGTCACCCTGAACCCCTGAAGGGACGCGCCATGTCGATCATCAGCAGCACTTCGCACACCGCCAGCAGCACCACTACCTTGAGCCAACGCCTGGGCGCCGCCATCGGCGCGTCGATCCTCGGCGCGTGCCTGGTGTACTTCGCCGGTTTCTCGCATATCGAAGCGGTGCACAACGCCGCCCACGATACCCGCCACAGCGCCGCGTTCCCGTGCCACTGAGGCCTGCCGACATGATCAAGCGTATTGCCCAAACCGCAGGTTTCACTGGCCTGCTGGCCGCCCTGTTGCTGACCCTGCTGCAAAGCTTTTGGGTCGCCCCGCTGATTCTGCAGGCGGAAACCTTTGAAAATGCCCCGGCCGTCGAAGTGGCGCACGAACACGCCGCTGGCGCCGCAGCCCACACCCACGACGCCGAAGCCTGGGAGCCGGAAAATGGCTGGCAGCGTGTGTTGTCGACCACTGGCGGCAACCTGGTGGTAGCGGTCGGTTTCGCGCTGATGCTGGCCGGTCTCTACACCTTGCGCGCGCCGACCCGCACGGCTCAAGGGTTGCTCTGGGGCTTGGCCGGTTACGCGACGTTTGTACTGGCGCCCACCCTGGGGCTGCCGCCGGAGTTGCCGGGCACGGCTGCCGCCGACCTGGCGCAACGGCAGATCTGGTGGATCGGCACCGCGGCCTCCACCGCCGCCGGTATCGCACTGCTGGTGTTTGGTCGTAGCTGGCTGCTCAAGGTGTTGGGCGTGGCGATCCTGGCCGTGCCCCACGTGATCGGCGCGCCGCAACCGCAAGTGCATTCGATGCTGGCACCCGAAGCCCTGGAAGCACAGTTCAAAATCGCCTCGCACCTGACTAACGTGGCCTTCTGGCTGGCCTTGGGCTGGATCAGCGCATGGCTGTTTCGTCGCAACCGCGACAGTCAATACTCGGCATGACACTGGTGGTCGGCCTGGGCTGCCAGCGCGGCTGTGATGTTCACACCCTGCTCGGCCTGCTTTACGCAGCCCTCGCCGACGGCGGCATTGAACGCCAACGCATCACCGCGTTGGCGAGCATTGATCGCAAACACGCTGAACCCGGCCTGCTGGCCCTGGCCCGACTGCTGGAGCTGCCTTTGCAGTGTTTCAGTGCTGCACAATTGGCCGGTTATGAACAGCGCTTGAGCCACAAGTCAGCCGTCGCTTTTGCGCATACAGGTTGCTATGGCATCGCCGAAAGCGCCGCCCTGGCCCTGGCTGAACAGCTCTCCCAGCGCCCTGCCCGCCTGTTGATCACGCGCAAAAAAACCGCCCAGGCCACCTTTGCATTGGCGTGCGCCGACTAAAATCCCGATAATTGCCCTCCTCGATCATGAGCAACTTTCATGCTCGCCCGTTTTTCAACAGGAATTCCCATGACCGTCTACTTTATCGGCGCAGGCCCCGGCGACCCGGAATTGATCACCGTCAAGGGCCAGCGGCTGATCCGCAGCTGCCCGGTGATCATCTATGCCGGCTCCCTGGTGCCGGCGGCGGTATTGGAAGGTCATCAGGCTGAACAGGTAGTCAACAGCGCCGAATTGCACCTGGAACAGATCATTGAGCTGATCAAGGCAGCCCACGCCAACGGCCAGGATGTGGCCCGCGTTCACTCCGGCGACCCGAGCCTGTATGGCGCGATTGGCGAGCAAATCCGTTATTTGCGTGAGTTGGGCATACCGTTCCAGATCATCCCTGGGGTGACTGCAGTGTCGGCTTGCGCCGCGTTGCTGGAAACAGAGCTGACCCTGCCGGACATCGCCCAGAGTGTGATCCTGACCCGTTATGCCGATAAAACCAGCATGCCGGCGGGTGAGGCATTCGACAGCTTGGCGCAGCATGGCACAACGATGGCAATTCACCTGGGGGTCAACCACCTGGAGAAAATCGTCGCCGAACTGCTGCCGCACTACGGCGCGGACTGCCCGATTGCCGTGGTACACCGCGCGACGTGGCCGGATCAGGATTGGGTGCTGGGCACGTTGGCGGATATTGCCGAGAAAGTAGCGGCCAAAGGGTTTCGGCGTACGGCGTTGATTGTGGTGGGTCGGGTGCTGGCCAGTGATGGTTTCAGCGAATCGTCGCTGTATCGGGCGGGGCATGCGCACCTATATCGCCCCTGAAGTGTGGGAGCTGGCTTGCCTGCGATAGCGGTGTGTCTGCCACTGGACTTGTTGGCTGATAGGCCGTCATCGCAGGCAAGCCAGCTCCCACAGCTGATCTACTTTGTTAAGTAGACTGCGTAACGCACTGAATTTTAAGCATAAAAAACGGCGCTCACGGGGCGCCGTTTTTTTATTCGCAGTGAACACCTTACTCAGTAGTAGGCGTTTTCTTTCTGCGTGTGGTCGGTCACGTCACGCACACCCTTGAGCTCCGGGATACGTTCGAGCAAGGTGCGCTCGATGCCTTCACGCAAGGTCACGTCGGCCTGGCCGCAGCCTTGGCAGCCGCCGCCGAACTTGAGCACGGCAATACCGTCTTCGACCACATCGATCAAGCTGACCTGACCGCCGTGGCTGGCCAGCCCAGGGTTGATCTCGGTTTGCAGGTAGTAGTTGATGCGCTCGTTGACCGGGCTGTCGGCGTTGACGTTCGGTACCTTGGCGTTGGGCGCCTTGATGGTCAACTGGCCGCCCATGCGATCGGTGGCGTAGTCGACCACGGCGTCATCGAGGAAGGCTTCGCTGAAGTTGTCGATGTACGCAGTGAAGCTTTTGAGCCCCAGGGCGGTGTCTTCAGGTTTCTCTTCCCCGGGCTTGCAGTAGGCGATGCAAGTCTCGGCGTACTGGGTGCCGGGCTGGGTGATAAAGACGCGGATGCCGATGCCTGGGGTGTTCTGCTTGGACAGCAGGTCAGCCAGGTAATCGTGGGCGGCGTCGGTAATGGTTATGGCAGTCATGGAAACTCCTCACAGGCTTGCCGGCAGTTTACGCCAAAATATTACGCAGGTACAAAGTCCGAGTAATTTTGTCGGAAAAGGCCCAACCAACTCATCAGAGATTCTCATACCGATTCATATCCAGCACCCCGTCTTCCAACGGCGCAGTCTCACGGATGTACTGCGACAGGTCGTGAAAGTATTGCCAGAACAACGGATGACTGCGCCGCACACCCCACCGATCAACAATCTTCTCAAACCGCTTGGCATCCCTGGTGTTTTCCATGGCCGCCACAAACTCGGGCACCTCTTGCGCAGGGATATTGAAGATGAAGTTCGGATAACTGCTAAGCACACCCGGATAGATCGTCACCGTATCCAACCCCGGCTGATAGCGATAAGCCTCACCCAGCAGGAACGCCACATTACTGTGCGCGCGGTTACGCAGCAGGCTGTAAACCACGCGCTTGCCGCTGGCGGTCTCGATACGCAGCATGGTCGCCTCAGGCAACTGATCAATCACCTTGAGCCCCGCCGCCGGGCGTGATGTCAGCCGGCTTAATGCCTGCTCCGCGTCCTGCAACGCCGGGTCGATGCCATCGCGCGAGCAATAAGCACCTGTGCAACGGTTGATCGGATCCGGGCTGGCATTCAAATCGCCGTAACGCGTCAATAACTGGTTGGCAAAGTCACGTTTCGGGTCTTTTTCATCCAGATGCAAGCCGCTTGGCTTGTCGTCGTCAATCGCCTCGTAGTCCAGCCACAGCTTGAGCTTGCCGCTGTTCTGGTACCAATCATCCATAAAGTCATCGCGGGTATCGGCCGGCATCAGGCGCAGGAAGTTCTGCTCGGCGCCGTTGCGGATCAGGTCGAAATACAGCCGGGTCTGGGCCTGGTGCGACACATTGCCGAACACATCGAAATTCACCGCCAACTGGTAATAGGTGCGCTCCAGCAGCGGATAGTCGAACAACCACATCGTCTGCGGTACTTCGCCAATCAAGCCTTTGGTCACCGAAGCACTGTCGAAATGCCGAAAAATCGTCAGCAAGGCGTTGTCATTACCCGCCCACAAAGTCGACCAGCTCGGCGGCGGCACGTCCGCGTAGCTGTCACGGCGCAAGGCTTCATATTGGTTGCGCTTGTCGCGATAGGCCAGCCACAGGCTCAGCACACTGCCCACGTCATCGTTCTGCCCCGGCATCGCCAGCAGCGGAGTAGCCTGGCCGCGATAGCGTGCATCGGTGATGTACAGGTCGTGGTCCGGGTCCTGGAACAGGGTCCAGAAGTTATCGCGAATCACGTCCGTGGCGATCTGACCACGACAGACTGGCCCGCGAATGAAGGTGCGTACAAAATACTCGGCGTTATCGAGCATGAACTGGTAGCGCGCCTTGGCCGGGATGGCTTCAAAGGTTTCGAACGGGTTGGCACGACGACCGGGGCCATAGCCCGGCAAGGCACTCACCTGCCAGTCGCCGGAATAGAACAGGTCTTTGATCCGCGCCATTTTCGCCGCGCTGAACGGGTAAGTGATGTGGGTTTTATGCACGATCACGCCCTGCACCGGCCACAGGCGGTAATACACCTGGGTGCCCGGGTCATCGTTGGGTCGACGGGTGGCGATCAGGTCGATGGGCTGGCCACTTGGCGTGCGCGAACGCACCCATTGGAAGAAATGCCCCGGCTCACCGTTTTCGAAATAAATATGCGCCAGGTACAAATGCTCGTACAGCCAGCGCGCCACCAGGCTTTCACGGGCGCCAGGCTGGTTGAACAGGTTTTCCCACTGCTGTACTTGCAGGGCTTCCCTGGCACTTGGCGCCAGGCCTTGCTCGTCAATCGGCGCACCGGAGGCGAGCCAGCGCTGCAAGGTTTGGTATTGCTGGTCGGTCAAACCGGTGACCGCCAGCGGCATGCCTTCCTTGGGATGGCTGCCGGCGTAGGCATTGAACTCGCCGGGCATGGCGCACATGTTTTGGCGGTTGAGGCCCAACACAATCTCATCGGGCAACTTGGCATTGGGTTGCAGCGGCGCGTTATGCCCCAGCTCCAGCATGCGCGCCACCAATGCGGCCTGGCTGCCTTGGGCGTCGAGTACCGAATAGAAGCCTTTTTGTTGCCAGGCCTGTTTGCCGAATGCGTCGTAGAACAAACGCGTGGTCGGCGTGGCCTGGCTGCGCTCGCCGTCATACACAGGGGTTTTGCTCGCGCCACGGGACGCACCCTCGGCGCTGCCCAGGTTCAATTGGCACGCGGAGTCGTAGCAGGCATGGCAGGCCACGCACTTTTCGTTGAAGATCGGCTGAATGTCGCGGGTATAGGAAATCTCCGGGGCGGTTCCGTTGGCCTGTGCAACGCAGGCGACCAGTGCCAGGACGGCGCTGGTGAGTAAACGAAGTGACATGTATCCGGTCCCGATTCAATGCGTGCGCTATAAGTGCCGGCAATTCTACCGGGCCAAGACCTGCACCAACATGAACGATATTCATGCAAAACCAGGACATGCTCTAAATCGGCACAGGTTTGTTATGATTCACGCCCTCCGAAATGCCTGACCAGAGTAGCCCCATGTCCGACCGTAGCGTTCGTCTGCAAGCCCTTCATCAAGCCCTCAAGGACCGAATCCTGATCCTCGACGGCGGTATGGGCACGATGATCCAGAGCTACAAGCTCGAAGAGCAGGATTATCGCGGCAAACGCTTCGCCGACTGGCCGAGTGACGTCAAAGGCAACAACGACCTGCTGGTACTTACCCGCCCGGACGTAATTGGCGGTATCGAAAAGGCTTACCTGGATGCCGGCGCCGACATTCTGGAAACCAACACCTTCAACGCCACGCGTATTTCCATGGCCGACTACGGCATGGAAGAACTGGCCTATGAACTGAACGTAGAAGGCGCACGCCTGGCGCGCAAGATCGCCGATGCCAAGACCCTGGAGAACCCGGCCAAGCCGCGTTTTGTCGCCGGCGTGCTTGGCCCGACCAGCCGCACCTGCTCGCTGTCGCCGGATGTGAACAACCCCGGCTACCGCAACGTGACCTTCGATGAACTGGTGGAAAACTACACCGAGGCCACCAAAGGCCTGATCGAAGGCGGCGCCGACCTGATCCTGATCGAGACCATCTTCGACACGCTCAACGCCAAGGCCGCGATCTTCGCCGTGCAAGGCGTGTTCGAGGAATTGAATGTCGAACTGCCGATCATGATTTCCGGCACCATCACCGACGCCTCCGGCCGTACCCTGTCGGGCCAGACCACCGAAGCGTTCTGGAACTCGGTGGCGCACGCCAAGCCGATTTCGGTCGGCCTCAACTGCGCCCTGGGCGCCAGCGAACTGCGCCCGTACCTGGAAGAGCTGTCGAACAAGGCCAACACCCATGTGTCGGCGCACCCGAACGCCGGCCTGCCCAACGAGTTTGGCGAGTACGACGAACTGACGTCACAAACCGCTAAGGTCATCGAAGAGTTCGCCCAGAGCGGTTTCCTCAACATCGTCGGCGGCTGCTGCGGCACCACGCCGGGCCACATTGAGGCCATCGCCAAGGCGGTGGCCGGGTATGCGCCGCGCCAAATTCCGGACATTCCCAAGGCCTGCCGCTTGTCGGGCCTGGAGCCGTTCACCATTGATCGCAGCTCGTTGTTCGTCAACGTCGGCGAGCGCACCAACATCACCGGTTCCGCCAAGTTCGCCCGTCTGATCCGTGAAGACAACTACACCGAAGCCCTGGAAGTCGCTCTGCAGCAGGTGGAAGCCGGCGCGCAGGTGATCGACATCAACATGGACGAGGGCATGCTCGATTCGAAGAAGGCCATGGTGACCTTCCTCAACCTGATTGCCGGCGAGCCGGACATCTCCCGTGTGCCGATCATGATCGACTCCTCCAAGTGGGACGTGATCGAAGCCGGCCTCAAGTGCATCCAGGGCAAGGGCATCGTCAACTCGATCAGCATGAAAGAAGGCGTCGAGCAGTTCATCCACCACGCCAAGCTGTGCAAGCGGTATGGCGCAGCGGTGGTGGTGATGGCCTTCGACGAAGCCGGCCAGGCCGACACCGAAGCGCGCAAAAAAGAGATCTGCAAACGTTCCTACGACATTCTGGTGAATGAAGTCGGCTTTCCGCCGGAAGACATCATTTTCGACCCGAACATCTTCGCGGTCGCTACCGGTATCGAGGCGCACAACAACTACGCCGTCGATTTCATCAACGCTTGTGCCTACATCCGTGACGAGCTGCCGTATGCACTGACCTCCGGCGGCGTGTCCAACGTGTCGTTCTCGTTCCGGGGCAACAACCCGGTGCGTGAGGCGATCCACTCGGTGTTCCTGCTGTATGCGATTCGCAACGGCCTGACCATGGGCATCGTCAACGCCGGCCAGTTGGAGATCTACGACCAGATCCCGGCGGAGCTGCGTGACGCGGTGGAAGACGTGGTGCTTAACCGCACGCCGGAAGGCACCGACGCCCTGCTGGCGATTGCCGACAAGTACAAGGGCGACGGCAGCGTCAAGGAAGCCGAGACTGAGGAATGGCGCGGCTGGGACGTCAACAAGCGTCTGGAACACGCGCTGGTCAAGGGCATCACCACGCATATCGTCGAAGACACCGAAGAATCGCGCCAGTCGTTCGCACGCCCGATCGAAGTGATCGAAGGCCCGCTGATGTCCGGCATGAACATCGTCGGCGACCTGTTTGGCGCCGGCAAGATGTTCCTGCCTCAAGTGGTTAAATCAGCCCGGGTGATGAAGCAGGCCGTGGCGCACTTGATTCCGTTTATCGAGCTGGAAAAAGGCGACAAGCCGGAGGCCAAGGGCAAGATCCTGATGGCCACGGTCAAGGGCGACGTGCATGACATCGGCAAGAACATTGTCGGCGTGGTGCTCGGTTGCAACGGCTATGACATTGTTGACCTGGGCGTGATGGTGCCGGCGGAGAAGATCCTGCAGGTGGCCAAGGAGCAGAAGTGCGACATCATCGGCCTGTCCGGCCTGATCACGCCGTCGCTGGATGAAATGGTGCATGTGGCCCGTGAGATGCAGCGCCAGGACTTCCACCTGCCATTGATGATCGGCGGCGCCACCACTTCCAAGGCGCACACGGCAGTGAAAATCGAGCCCAAGTACAGCAACGACGCGGTGATCTACGTCACCGACGCCTCGCGTGCCGTGGGTGTGGCCACGCAGTTGCTGTCCAAGGAGCTGAAGGCCGGTTTTGTCGAAAAGACCCGCCTGGAATACATCGACGTGCGCGAACGTACTGCCAACCGCAGCGCGCGCACCGAGCGCCTGAGCTATCCGGCCGCCATCGCCAAGAAGCCGCAGTTCGACTGGAGCAGCTACACACCGGTCAAACCGACCTTCACCGGCTCCAGGGTGCTGGACAATATCGACCTCAAGGTGCTGGCCGAATACATCGACTGGACGCCGTTCTTTATCTCCTGGGACCTGGCCGGCAAATTCCCGCGCATCCTCGAAGACGAAGTGGTCGGTGAAGCCGCTACTGCGCTGTATGCCGATGCCCAGGAAATGCTCAACAAGCTGATCGACGAAAAGCTCATCAGCGCCCGCGCCGTGTTCGGTTTCTGGCCGACCAACCAGGTGCAGGACGATGACTTGGAGGTG
>NZ_VBVZ01000299.1 GCF_005863185.1 Pseudomonas edaphica | reverse complement strand
CATCGGCATTGCGCGTGACACGGAACGCTTGCTCCATCGCCACCGCATCCGTGTATTCGTTGCGAATCGCGTCGGTCAGGCTCTTGCCGCGGCCGGCCAGCATCAATGCCCCGCCCAATAGCAACAAGCCCGCCGCCAGGAAGATATACGCGCCGTACACATCCAGCGGCGCGTCGAAATAGGCTATGACACGCTGTGCCACATTTAACGTCTGAGAGCACACCAGCGTACCGGTTAATGAGGCGATGGCCAGCACCGGCGTGACCGTTGCGGACACACGCCCCATGTAACCTTCCGGCACGGCTTCCTGGAGCATCGGCCCTTGCACAATCGCAAACACCGAGAAGAACAACCCACAGCTGAACATCAGCGCCCAGGCCAGGTAAAACGGCGGATGCAGCGAATAAGCCAGGTAACTGAACCCCATGCACAGCAGCGCAAAGGTAAAGGCCTGACGCGTGCTCAGTGACTTCAACAGCGGCCGGACCAGCACGGCAGCAATCAACCCGCCCACAGGGAACGCTGCGAGAATCAGACCGTATTCATAAGGGCTCAAGCCCAGGGTTTTGAAGGCGTACAAGGACAACGCGACGTTATTGACCCCCAGGGAAAACCCGTACAACGCCACACCGATCAACAACGTCCTGATCGAGGCGTGCCCCCAGGAAAACCGCAGCCCTGCGAGCACTCCATGCCAAAAGGGCGGCCGTTGTTGCTCGGCCAGCAAGGTCCGGCGCAAGCCCTGGGTAGATGCGATGCACAGGGCCGAACAGGCAAAGGCCAGCACATTGATCAGCAGTGCCAGGGCGGGGCCCACCCAGACAAACAAGGCCGGCCCCAGGGACGCCGACAACACTGAAATGCCCGTCAGGGAAAACATTGCCTTGGCCGATGCTTCAACGCGGCGTGCCGAAGGGATGACCACTTGCATGATCGCCTGGCGCGACGGGTTGAAAAACTGTGCGGCCGTGCTGTTCACCAACAACAACAGCAGAACGCCGACGAACACTTGCATCGGGTCCAGCCCGGCCAGTGAATAGATCACGAAAAAGATCAGGAAGTTGAGCACCCGAATCCCATCCGCCGCGATCATCACGTACAACGGGGCCATCCGATCGACCCAAGCCCCGGCCAGTGGGGCCACCCATACACGCGGTATAGCCGAAGCCGCCACTGCCAGGCCTACGGCCGTCGGCAAGAACGCACTGTCGTGAAACAGGTCAGTCACCAGCCACACAATGACGGTGCTCTCGAAAACGAACTCGCCAAACGATGAGAGGGCTTGCCCCAGCCACAAGAATGAGAAATTTCTGCTGATGAAAAAATCTGCAAAGCGGTTCTTCACAGCCAACGCTCCTTATTGGTCTTGCGCACATTCGCCCAGTGCCAGGCATGGCTTGATCCTACAGCAAGCGCATACGGGGCTTGCGAACACCAAGACTCACGGCGCCATTTGCTCGGCCTCGAAAATTTATTTATCACCTGCTGTAACGCAGCCTGATGCCCCAACTCTAGAGGGGTAAGCAAGCAAAAACGCTTCCTTACCCAACCTCACTGCTGGAGTTACACCATGACTACTAAATCCCGTTCGCTGTCCGCCGCTACCCTCGTTCTGGCCCTGGGTTCGGCCCTGAGCTTTTCCGCCCTGACCAACATGGCCCACGCTGACGAAGCGAAAATGGACAAGTGCTTTGGTGTCGCCGAAGCCGGCAAGAACGATTGCGCTGCAGGCGCCGGTACTACCTGCGCCGGTACCTCGAAAGTCAAAGACCAGGCCAACGCCTGGAAACTGGTCCCAGCCGGCACTTGCGCCAAGACCCCAAGCGCCACCTCGCCGACCGGTTTCGGCCAGGAAGCAGCCTTCACCGCCAAGTCCTGAAACCCTGCAAAACCTGAGTACTGATGATGACGCTTTTACCCCAGCACACGGTCTCACCGGCTCAGGTGCCCGGCCTCCCTTACCGGGCCGGGCTGGGGCTGAAGAACGAGCACTTTCTTGAAGTGCTCGAGACCTCGCCCGATATCGGTTTTTTTGAAGTTCACGCCGAAAACTACATGGTCGCCGGCGGCCCGTTTCATCACTACCTGGGTTTGATACGCGAACAGTACCCACTGTCATTGCATGGCGTGGGTCTGTCCATCGGCGGCGAAGGCCCGCTTAATCGTGAGCACCTGGCACGGTTGGCCACGCTGATCGAACGCTATCAACCCCACTCTTTCTCTGAACACCTGGCCTGGTCCAGCCACGGCCCGGTGTTCCTCAATGACTTGCTGCCGCTTGCCTACGACGCCGCGACCCTGGACCGGGTGTGCGAGCACATCGATCAGGTACAAAGCACCCTCAAGCGGCCGATGCTGCTGGAGAACCCCTCGACGTACCTGCAGTTCCAACGCTCGACCCTGGACGAGACGGACTTCATCAGCGAGGTCATCCGGCGCACCGGTTGCGGGCTGTTGCTGGACGTCAACAACGTCTATGTGTCGTGCATCAATCATCAGCGCGATCCACTGGCCTACATCAATGCGCTACCGCTGAAGGCCGTCGGTGAGATTCATCTGGCCGGCTTTGCCGAAGACACCGACAGCCTGGGCGACCGCCTGCTGATCGATGACCATGGCGCGCCCATCGATAACGCGGTGTGGCAGCTCTATGAACAGGTGCTCAAGTGCACCGGCCCGGTGGCCACGCTGATCGAGCGGGACAACCAGGTGCCCGCCTTCAGCGTGTTACACGCCGAAGCCCAACACGCCGACTGGCATCTGTCACAGGCGAAGGTATTGAAGCCATGAGCGATCAAGCTGCATTTGCCGGCGCCTTGCTCGACGCCGATCAGGCCTGCCCCGACGGATTGTTCAGCAGCAACGGCGCCGACCCGGCCAGCCGTTTCGCGGTGTATCGAAACAATGTCCACAGCTCGCTGATCAACGCGCTCGCCGCCGCTTATCCGGTAACGCTGCAATTGGTTGGCGATGAATTTTTTCGCGCGATGGCCAGCCTGTACGTGCAAGCCAGCCCGCCCGACAGCCCGTTGATCAGCGATTACGGCAGCACGTTTGCCGCGTTCATCCAGGCGTTCGAACCGGCTGCGAGCGTGCCTTACCTGGCGGACGTCGCACGCCTGGAACGCCTGCGGGTGCGTGCTTATCACGCCGCGGACCGCCAGCCACTGAATCAGCAGGCCATCCTTGAACAACTGCAAGGGCCGACCGACCTGGGGCAGCTAAGCCTGCACCTGCATCCGTCCCTGGCCACCTTGAATTCACCCTACGCCGTGGTTGCGGTATGGGCCGCGCACCAGACCGAAGGCACCATTGCCACCTTGAACCCTTGGTACGCCCAAAGTGCACTGGTGTTACGCCAGGGCTTGGCGGTCAAGGTCTTCGCCATCGACAGCGGTTCGGTGGCGTTTATCAACAGCCTTGACCAGGGATCAGGCCTGGAAATGGCGGTAGAGCACGCGCTTGAAGCATCAGCCGAATTCGACCTCAACCATTGCCTGACACTGCTGATCAGCCACGACGCCATCATTCATTTGCACACAGAACAAAAGGAATCGCCATGAACACTTCCCCTACTTGCCTGGTAAAACGGACCATCGCGCTGTTCGAAAAAATCCCCTACAGCCTGATCGCCTTTCTCGCACGGTTTTCCATTGCGGCGGTGTTCTGGAAGTCCGGCCAGACCAAAGTCGAAGGCTTTGCGATTGATATCATCAACGGCACCTTCCAATTGGGCGAACCCAAGCTTGCCGCTTCAACCCTGCCGCTGTTTCGCAGCGAGTACCACGTGCCCTTGCTGTCACCGGAAGTGGCCGCGCACATGGCAGCATTTGCCGAACACTTTTTCCCGGTACTGATCCTGGTGGGCTTTGCCACGCGCTTCTCGGCCCTGGCGCTGATCGGCATGACCTTGACCATTCAACTGTTCGTCTACCCCGAGGCCTACCCCACCCATGGCACCTGGATCGCGTTACTGCTGCTGTTGGTGGCCAAAGGCCCAGGTTGCCTGTCGATTGATCACCTGATCGCGCGCCGTTACCGCTGAAGGCGATCCAGGGTTTCGCCGCTGCGTCTGAACCAGTCCACCAAGTAGTCGGCCAACACTTGGGTTCGGCGCGGCAGGCCACCTTGATAAGGATGAACCAGGTACATCGGCATGCTGCGCGTTTGATAATCACGCAGCAGCCAGCGCAAGCGCCCGTCGGCCAGTTCTGCCGGTAACACGTAGGACGGCAGGCGGGCGATGCCGGCGCCCACCAAGGCGGCTTTTTTCAACAGGTTGTAGTGGTTGGAAGCGAAGGTACCGCTGACCCGCACCCGCAGCAGTTCATGTTGCTGGTGGTACAACCACTCCTCACGCCCGCTGTAATGGCTGTTGAGCAGACAGGTGTGCGCGGCCAGATCCGCAGGCGTCAGCGGTTCGCCATGCTGCGCAAGGTAGGCCGGGCTGGCGCAGGTCATTTCATGCCAGGCCAACAGTGGCTTGGCCACCAGCCGCTCGTTATCCATCGCCCCCATGCGCACGCCCAAATCGAAGCCATCACGCGCCAGGTCGCGGTAGCTGTTGTTCAGTTCCAGCTCGATCTGAACCTGCGGGTATTGCTGGGTGAACTCCAGCAACAAGCCATCGAAGAAGGTTTCCCCCAGCGACACCGGAACCGTCATACGCACTGGGCCAGCCAGATCGTCCTTGAGCCGCGCCAACGCCTGACGGGCGCGCTCCACCTGGTCCACCAGCGCCTGAGCCTGGGGCAACAACGCCGCACCGGCGGCGGTCAGGCTGAGCTTGCGAGTGGTACGGTGCAATAACACCACCGAAAACTGCGCTTCCAATTGGCTGATGCGCTTGGACAATTGGCCCTTGCTGCAGCCCAATTGCTCCGCCGCCAGGGTAAAACTGCCCGCCTCGATCAGCACGGCAAAGGCCGCCAGGTCATCCATTTCGCTCATGGATTGTTTCCAATTGAAAACCAAAGGTTGCCTATTAGCGCGTTTATCCACTTAAAAAGCCATCCTAGACTGAAACCTCACTTAATCCCCGGAGGAACAGCACGATGAAAATCCTATTGATTGGTGCCAGCGGCACGGTCGGCTCAGCGGTCAAGGCGGAACTGGCGCAGCGTCACGAGGTGATCAGCATCGGCCGCAGCGGCGGCGACTTCCAGGTGGATATCAGCGACAGCGCATCGATCCGCAAACTGTTTGAGCAGACCGGCAAGTTCGACGCGTTGGTCTGCGCGGCAGGCAGTGTGAATTTTGTGGCACTGGGTGAGATGAGCGAAGCCGACTTTGAACTGGGCCTGCGGGACAAGCTGATGGGCCAGGTCAACCTGCTGCTGATCGGCCGCGACTACGCTAACGACGGTGCCTCGTTCACCTTTACCAGCGGCATTCTGAACCGCGATCCGATCCGCACCGGCGCTTCTGCCGCATTGGTCAACGGCGCATTGGATGCCTTCGTCAAGGCGGCGGCGATCGAATTGCCGCGCGGCTTGCGCATCAACTCGGTGAGCCCGACCGTCTTGCTCGAAGCCATGGGCAGCTACGCGCCGTACTTCCGCGGCTACAAACCGGCTCCGGGTGCCGATGTAGCACTGGCCTACGCGAAAAGTGTCGAAGGCTTACAGACTGGTCAGACCTACATCGTGGGTTGAGTGGCGCTTGCCTCACGCGAGAACTGAGACATCCACTCGATCACCAGTGCGCGCGGGGCAACAAAACTGAACTGCCCACCCAGCTCACTTTGAACCATGGCGGTACTGAGCTGATAGCCGTCGACATAAAGTGTCAGGTGCTTCTTGTAGGCAAGCAACGTAAGGGATTTCGCTCTTGCCTTCGCCTCAGGAGTTAACGTGACATTCACCTCAACGTAGGCCGGATCAGGGTTTTCGGCCTTTTTCAGCGTCACCGAGATGTCGGTGAAATCACTGGCTGACGAGAGGACGAACCGGATGGGCTCGTCTGACAAGGCAGCGCCTGCCCAGAGCAAAAGAACGCAAATACTCCATTTGATACTCATCACGGCCCCCTACCAAAAACGCCGACACTCTCACGGCTCTCCAATCTTCACTATAGGAAACATCCCTATTAGTAACGCCTGCGCTGCCATCGTCCAGGGAACAGATTATTCAAACTGTGTCCCGAGCTTGTGATGCGGCGCCACCCTGCGTAACGTGGCGGCACTAGTTTGGAGACCCAATAATGCGCGCCGCCCGTACCCTTGCTCTGTTTGCCCTGCTGCCCCTCTTCACCGCTTGCCAGATGTTCGAGAGCGAGCCGGCCAAACCGTCTACCGTCGGGCTGACCCGCATGCAGGGTGAGCTCACGGCAGTGGGCGACAAACTGCTGTTCCAGCCGTGCGGCGACAAACGCAACTACGTGGTCAATGACACCGGCGGCACCAGCGTCTTGCAGGAAGCCGCGTCCCTGGCCGGCCAGCAAGGCGTGCTGTTTGCCGATTTACGCGGCAAGTTTTCCGGGGTGGCCAGCGGCACCCAGGGTTCGGTCGACCTGCAACAACTGTATCGTGTAGAACGCTCGACCTCGGCCTGTAACGACCCGGACTTCAAACGCATGATTCTGCGGGCCAATGGCCATAAACCGGCCTGGGCGATGAGCGTAACGGCCAAGGGCATGGTGCTGGAACGCGAGGGCCAGCCGCCACTGGCGGTGCCTTTTGTCGAAGAGCAACTGGGTGACGGCCGTTTCAACCTGATGACCGAAGCCAATAACCAGCACATCGAACTGTGGGTAGCCCCACAACGCTGCATCGATGCCGCCAGCGGGAGCTTGCAACACATGACCGCCGAGTTGCGGGTCAATGGCCAGGTCCAGCGCGGTTGTGCATCATTCGGCGGCTCGCGGGACGACTGATTCAGCCTTGGGCTGTTTTAACATGACGGGAATCAGCCTTTGGGGCTTATAATCGCCGGTTTGCAAAACAGCCGGCATCGAAGCCCGCCGCCCACCGGATCCTGTCATGTTACGAATCACCGAACTCAAGCTGCCCATCGACCATCCCGAAGAAGACCTGCGGCCTGCCATCGTGCAGCGCCTGGGCATCGCCAGTGATGACCTGCTCGACTTCACCCTGTTCAAACGCAGCTACGACGCGCGCAAGAAATCGTCGGAGCTGTGCTTCATCTACACCATCGATCTGAACGTAAAGGGCGAAGCCGCCCTGCTGCTCAAGTTCGCCGATGACCGCAACATCAACCCGGCACCGGACGTCAGCTACAAAGTGGTGGGCCAGGCGCCGCAAGGCCTGGTTGAACGGCCGATCGTGGTGGGTTTCGGCCCCTGCGGCATTTTCGCCGGGCTGTTGCTTGCGCAGATGGGCTTCAAGCCGATCATCCTCGAACGCGGCAAGGAAGTGCGCCAGCGCACCAAA
>NZ_VBVZ01000298.1 GCF_005863185.1 Pseudomonas edaphica | reverse complement strand
GTCTGAACGATGTCGAGCAAATGGCTGCAAGCGCTCACCCTGGCAGTCGCCGCATTCCTCTCGGCCTGCTCGCCGATCAAAGTGCTCAACGCACTGACCCCTTCCAGCACGTTCACCAAAACCTCATCGATTGCCTACGGCCCTGACCCGCGCCAGAGGCTCGATGTCTATCGCCCTGTCACCGCCTTGCCCAACGCACCGGTCGTGGTGTTTTTCTACGGTGGCAGCTGGAACAGCGGCTCCAAGGATGATTACGGTTTCGTTGGCGAAGCCCTGGCTTCACGCGGCATTGTGGTGGTCGTCGCGGACTACCGGCTCTATCCGCAAGTGCGTTACCCCGCTTTTCTCCAGGACGGCGCCCAAGCGGTGGCCTGGACTCATCAGCACATCGCTGAGTACGGCGCCGACCCCAAGCAGCTCTACCTGATGGGCCATAGCTCCGGTGCCTATAACGCCTCGATGCTGGCACTGGATGCGCGGTGGCTCAATCAAGTCAAGCTGTCACCCTCGATGCTCAAGGGCTGGATCGGCCTGGCCGGGCCTTATGACTTCCTGCCGATTGAAAACCGCGATGTGCGCCCCGTGTTTTTCTTCCCGGACTCGCCGCCCGATTCCCAGCCCATCAACCACGTCAGTTACGACGCTCCACCAAGCCTGTTGATCGCCTCGGTGAGCGACTCGCTGGTCAACCCCACGCGCAATACGGGCGGGTTGGCTAACAAGCTGCGTGAAGCGGGTGTGCCAGTCGAGGCGTTTTATTTCACCCGGACCAGCCACGCGACATTAGTAGCGTCCATTGCCAAGCCGTTGCGCTGGCTGGCGCCGGTACTGGATCGGGTCACGGCGTTTATTCGCTCCACTCCAGGCCAGTGAGGCTGGCTTTACCGGATTATCAGGGTGTACTGCGCTGAGCTCTCGGGGCTGGTTTCCTCCAGCGCTACAGACTGCAGCGTGTTTTGCGCTGAAGGGCTGACTGTCAGACTAGCGCTATTGTCCATCAGTGTTCGACCCTGGGGTGGCAGCGTCGCTCTTATGCCTTGTTGTGTCACGAAGAAGTGGAAATCCGTTTGATTCCAAACCTCCACGCCTTTCTGGATGGCGGGCTGCGCTGGGAGTGTTGACGGAGCGTCGTCCAGTTTGAGTGTCCATTCGCCCGTGTCCGGAGTGACGGGGGGAACCTGAACGGACGGCTCGGCGACGGCTTCGACAGGGGGCTTGGCTGGTTTCTTCTTGGACGAGCGAATAACAGCGGCGGCGATCAATGCGACCACTATCAACGCGCCGATAAGCAAGTAGGTGTTGTTACTCATGTGGGTTCTTCCTTGAGTGCAATAAGATCGCAGCCTTAAGCTGAAGGCTCTTCAGCGGCGATCTCCATTCAACGCCGGAAAGTCGGGTTTGTAACCTGTGAGAACTGACAGGTTGGCTCCCGTCCATTGATTAAACTGCGTGCGGCGCCTCATCCCATAGGTAGCGATCACGCAAGGGCACGCCCATTTCCTGGCGTAGCGCATTCTCGGTGAAGGGCGATGGATTGAGGGTGGTTGGCCGGGTGAGCGGGTTGTTGTCGTGATCGAACAGCTCCCCGTCCTCAATGGCGAGGCCGAGTGCTTGGTACTCGACGTTATTAACGAAAACCGGCTGACCGTAGCGCTCAATGGGGTTTCCATCGAGGCCAAAAGCCTGTTGGTTTCCGGGTTGGTAGGTGCCAGTGGCGCCATTGAAGGCATGGGCCAACTCGTGCTGGAGTGCAAGCATCGGTGTGGTCGACAGCTGTTGGCCGAAGTAAAAGGTTTGAAGCTCTATTTCGGCGTGAGTGGCGACTGCACCGGCCACCTCATTTTTGATGTAGCCCAATTCTGATTCGCTTTGAAACTGCGAAGATTGCCAAGCGGAAAGCGCGTCGCTGTAGGCGTTGCGGAAGTAGTAGTAACTGGCGTTCATGTCGGCAGACTCTCGCAGGGTGACGGGAGACCTTATGTCGTCCACGAAGTCGTCCATTTGCTCAAGCATCCGCTGGCCGACAGGCGAACCTCGAAGCTGGTCGAGAACGTCTTGCACGGCGTCGATGAACTCGGGTTTGCCTTCTATCTTCAGCCCTTTACTCCCGACGTCCTTGACCTCCATAAACGTGACGTTTGAAGGCCTATTGTGATGAATCTTGTCGGACGCTTTGGCGTAAATGCGATCTTTTTTACTCGTGGAGTGAATCACGTCATGGCCTGCGCCTGCGTAAAGCGTGGTCTTGCGGGCGCCCACCAGTTTATCGTCGCCGCGGCCTCCATTTAAAACGTTGATGCCTGCGCCTGCATACAGCTGGTCATTGCCTTGGTCGCCGTTCAAATACACCAGTCGGTGATTGGCGCCCTTGCCTGCATGCAGCACGTCATTGCCTTTGCCACCGCTCAGCACGGCACTGCCCGTGCCTGCGCGCATCCGATCATCGCCGTCACCACCCAAGGCGATTCCGCCACCGCTACCCAGGTGAATGGAGTCGTTGCCGCTGCCGCCATTGACCCGTGCATAGCCGGCGCCGGTTTTGACCCGGTCATTGCCGTCGCCCGTGATGATCCGAACAGGTGCCTTAACGCCAGGGCCAATGACCACCGAGTCATTTCCGCCCTGGGTCTCAATATTTATCATGTGCAGGTCTGTGCTTTCGGGCATTGGGAAGGGGTAGGTTTTCCCATTGATGATGGCCGTCAATGTCCTGCTGTCATGGGCTGTGATCTTTATATTGTCTGCCTGATCGCCGGTGACGATGTGAGTCATGCTGGCTGAGTGATAGTTGCCGGCACTGTCTTGCCAGGTTTCCACTTCGCGTTTGATCAGTACATTGGCTTCGTTGAACAACGTATGTGTCTGTTGCCCAATGTCAGGCGTGGGTGCCAACAGGCTGGGCGTTTCAGGCTGGGGTGCCAATGTCGGAGCGTCGGATGCGCCGAGGGGAATGCGGGGAAGTACTGTGTTCACGCAGGCTCCTGTTTCCTTCTGGCTCGCGAGAGTGGGCCAGGCGGATCCTCTGTGGTTGTAGCCCTTGCAAAGGCTCCACGCGCAGTTGTGAGTTTTTCTTACGCTGCAAACCGGCCATTCTTTACTAACGGGCGCTGAGCCAGCGGTCCTGTTTGTTCAGGCGCCAGGCAATTGCCCACAGTGTCAGGCTGCGCAGGGCCATGAACAGCAGGAAGGTGACCCACAGCCCATGATTGCCCAAGCCCTGCAAGGCCCATGCGAATGGCAGCACAATCACCACCGTCAACAGCATGCCGTTACGCATTTCCCGCGCGCGGGTTGCACCGATAAACAGGCCGTCCAGTAAATAGCTCCACACCGCAATCAACGGCAGTACGGCCAGGTAAGGCAGGTAGATATCGGCGGTTTCGCGCACGCTGGGGATATCGGTTTGCATGGCGATAAACAAGTGCCCGGCGAAGGTGAACAGCAGGGCGAACCCTAGGCTGGCGATCAATGACCAGCCACAAGCGACCACCAGCGAGCGGCGCAATGCCTGGCGATCATGGGCGCCGATGGCGTGCCCGCACAGCGCTTCCACTGCGTGGGCCAGACCGTCGAGGGCGTGGGCCGTCAACAGCAGACCATTGAGCAGCAGCGCATTGGCCGCCACGGTGGCATCGCCCAGGCGTGCGCCTTGCACCGTGATCATGAAAAACACCGACTGCAGCGCCAGGCTGCGGATAAAAATATCGCGGTTCACCGCCAACAGCGGCCGCCAGCTTTGCCACCGCTGCAAAGCGGCCCAGGCGATATGCCCGGGATACGCGCGCAGGGCTTTTTGCGTGAGGGCCAAGCCGAGCAGGGCGCCGGTCCATTCGGCGATAACGGAGGCGCGTGCTGAGCCGACCACACCCCAATCCAGACCGAGTACAAACCACAGGTTCAAGGCGATGTTGACCAGGTTGGTGGTCAGCAGAATCGCCAGCGGCGCACGCGCATTTTGCGTGCCGAGGAACCAGCCGACCAAGGCATAGCTGGCCAGCGCGGCGGGCAGGCCGAACAAGCGGGTGTGGAAAAAATCGCGGGTCAGTTGGTTCAGCTCGGGCGAGGGCTGCATCCACTCCAGGGCCAGATGGCTCAGTGGAATGCCCACCGTGCCCAGCAGCATCGCCAGCCCCAGCGCCAGTAACAAACCTTGCAGCAGGATTTGCCTGAGCGCCGCGCCATCCCCGCGCCCGGCGGCTTGTGCGGCAAACCCGGTGGAACCCATGCGCAGAAAGCCCATGGCCCAGGCCAGGAAGGTATACAGGCTGGCGCCCACGGCCACAGCGCCCAGTTGATGGGCGTGGGGCAGGTGGCCGATGACCATGCTGTCCACCAGGGCCACCAGCGGCACCGAGATGTTCGACAAGATCATCGGCGCCGCCAATGCCCAGACGCGGCGATGGGTGCGGCGGTCGCGCCAATCTGTCAGCAGGGTGAGTGTTTTCAAGTATTAATGCACAACCCAACTGAGCAACCACAAACCCAGCATCAACCAGATAATTCCCATAATGATCGAGGCGCGCATAAACGCACGCACCGCCGAGTACAGCAACATCAACCCGATGATGAGGGCGGCGATGCTGATGATCGAGGTGTCCATGCCCAATGTGCGCGACAGGCCTTCAATAAAGTTGCCGCCCGCGTGGGTCAAGGCGCCGAACAGCCCGCTGAGCCCGTCGACGATAAAGCGGATGACGGACCCCAGTGCCTGGCCCAACCATTCGAAAAAGCTTTCTACCTGCATGTGTGTGTCCTGATGAAGAGGTGGGCGTCGCTGAGCCTTTGGTCGTTATTACACCAAGCGAGTTCCCTTTTAGCATAGAGGTTTACGCGTTACAGGGATTCACTTGCCTTCGCCCGGCATCCGCCCGAAGCTATACACCTTCAGGAGCCCCCGCATGAACCTCGAACACCTCACCGAACGCTTGCACCGTATTCGCGATACCAACGACTGGAAGCGCTTCCACAGCCCTAAAAACCTGGCCATGGCCGCCAGTGTGGAAATGTCCGAGCTGGTGGAAATATTCCAGTGGCTGACCGAAGACCAGTCGCGCCAACTGCCGGCGGACAAACTCACCCACGCCGGGCAGGAAGTCGGCGATATCGTGCTGTACCTGCTGTTGCTGTGCAGTGAGCTGGGCCTGGACATGAACGAAGTGGTACGCGCCAAACTAGCCGACAGCGAACGGCGGTTTGCCCATGAGTGACCGTCACTTCGACCAGTTGGCCACGCGCTTTGCCGAAAAGATCTACGGTGGCGCCAAAGGCGCGATCCGCCTGGCGGTGTTGCAGGCCGACCTGACTGAAGCCTTGCCCGAGCGCCCTTTGCGCGTGCTGGATATCGGCGCGGGCCTGGGGCATATGTCGCTGTGGCTGGCCGAGCGTGGCCATCAAGTGACCCTGGCCGAGCCCGCCGAGCCGATGCTTGAAGGCGCCCGTCAACGCTTTGCCGACGCCGGGCAGACCGCGACTTTTATCCATGCGCCCTGGCAGCAATTGCTCGGCCAACTCACCGAGCCCTACGACCTGGTCCTGTGCCACGCCGTGCTCGAATGGCTGGCCGAACCCCACGCGATCCTGCCGGTGCTGCACCAGCTCACGGTGCCCGGCGGCTGGTTGTCGCTGGCGTTCTACAACCGTGATGCGCTGATTTACCGCAACCTGCTCAAAGGCCACTTCCGCAAAATGCGCAAGAACGACATGGCCGGCGAGAAGCAAAGCCTTACCCCGCAACAACCGCTCGACCCACGGGAACTGGCGGCGCAACTCGAAGGGCTTTGGCAGGTCGAAAGCCAAAGCGGCGTGCGGGTGTTCCACGACTATATGCCGATGGAGTTCCAGGCTCGCGCCAATCTGCAGGACATGTTGGAGATGGAACTCGCTCACCGTCGTCACCCAAGCTTTGCCGGACTTGGGCGTTATTTGCACTGGATCTGCCGTCCGGTTTAAGCGGCCCAGTCTGCGGAGGTCGAAATGCGTCGTCTCTGTTTGATCCTGTTATCCCTCGGCTTGGGTGCCTGTTCCACGCCCAACCCCTACGTGGCCGCCTCGGTGCCGATGCCACCGGCTCCGGCCCAGGCGGCGAACACCTTTGATGCCAGCGCCTACCCGGCGCCGATGCGCGACTATGGCGCCTACCGCAGTTGGGGCTGGCTTAACGGCCAGTTGCCCGCGGGGACGGCCTGGGCGGATTCGGCGCAAATAGCCGAAGCGGTCAGCGGCGCTCTAGATCAGCGCGGCTTGCGCCCTTTGCATGACAGCCGCGCCCCCGACCTGCTGGTAACTGCTGACGTGCGTCTGGAAAAACGCCTGCGCCAGGTGCAGGACGACTATGGCTACGGCTACGGTGGCTATAACCGCTATGGCAATGGCTACGGCATGTACAACACGGTGCCGGTGGTACGCACCTATGAAGTGACAGTTGCGGTGGCCCGCGTGAGCCTGTTCGATGCCCGCACGCGCCAGCCGGTATGGAGCACCAGCGCCGAAACCACCAGCCAGGGTAGCCTGAGCGAACGCGCTGATGCGTTGCGCGAAGCGATGCAGAAGGCAATGAGCGCTTATCCACCCAGTTAGCAGCTATTCTCATCTCAGGCTTATTCCATTTTTTGGAGAACCCTCATGCTTCGTCGCCTTGCTGCACTCGCTGTAGTGGTCTTGTTGAGTGGCTGCCAGACCAGCCAGGTCAACCATGACTTTGATGCCAGCCGCGATTTTGGCGCGTACCGCAACTGGGCCTGGAAAGACCCGGCCCTGCAATACCGCCCGGATGATCCACGGATCAAGAGCGACCTCACCGAGCAACGCATTCGCCAGGCCGTGGGCGAGCAACTCGACCAGCGCGGCCTGCGCCCCGCCGCTGCAGGCACCAGGGCCGACCTGAATGTACAGGCCTACCTGATCGTCGAAGAGCGCCAGCAACAAGTCACCACCAACTACGGCGGCGCCTGGGGCGGCCCGTGGAATGGCTACTGGGGCGGGCCGATGTACAACGAAACGCGCAACATCACCTACAAAGTGGCGACCATCCAGATCGACCTGCTCGACGGCAAGGACGGCAAACTGGTATGGCGTGGCAGCGACGAGCAGATGATGGCCAGCACGCCGAACCCGCAGGATCGCAGTGATGCCATTCGCAGCACGGTGACCAGGATCCTCTCCAACTACCCTCCGCACTAAAGACCACCGCCAAACCCTGTGGGAGCGGGCTTGCCCGCGATAGCGGTCTGTCAGTCACCGATGCATTGACTGATCCGCCGCCATCGTGGCACAGGTATCTACACAACGTTTGAAGGCAGCCAATTTCTCCTGTGGCGAGCAGGCTTGTCCTGCGTTGGGGCGCGAAGCAGCCCCAAACCCGGACGCTGAGTTCTTTCAGGAAAACTGCAGTGCC
>NZ_VBVZ01000297.1 GCF_005863185.1 Pseudomonas edaphica | reverse complement strand
AGATTATAGCGAACGGCCATCAAGGTACAGACAAACACAAAAAAGCCCCGTTGACCGGGGCTTTGTGCGCAAGCAATGACGCTTACTTTTTGTCCTTGGGGCGCTTGCTCGATGCGTGGCCGGCTTCGTCCACAAACACTTCAGCCACCGCAACGGCCATGCTTTCGCTCGCGAATACCCCGGCGACGCTGTCGCCGTGGAAGTTGATCAGGTGCCAGCCGTCCGCACGCTTGGTGATCAGGTAGCCGTTTACGCCTTTTGGTTCTGACATCTATCAATCTCGTAGTCTGGTTCAAGCCAGTAATGATAGCGCCAATTGGCCCCGAGGCGCGCAAGTTGTTGCAGGTCAGTGCCCTGCCGCGAAAAGCGTGCTAAAACCATTGAGGCGCTCGTAAGCAAAGGGGCGATGGCTGGTTATGTCGCGCCCTGAGTGAATGCTCTTCGTAGGATCAGCGGAACTTACGCGCACATTTTTTCTCTATGTTGACATCGCAACGCCAGCAGGACCCATTGTAAGGTGACTGCGGCCTGATTAGACTGCGCCGAATTCCGTACGCACAGCCCTTTGTAAGGACTTATATGATCAAGAAATGCTTGTTCCCAGCAGCCGGTTACGGCACTCGCTTCTTGCCAGCGACCAAAGCCATGCCCAAAGAGATGCTGCCGGTGGTGAACAAGCCACTGATTCAGTACGGCGTCGAAGAGGCACTGGATGCCGGCTTGAACGAAATTTCCATTGTTACCGGCCGCGGTAAGCGCGCGCTGGAAGACCACTTCGATATCAGCTACGAGCTGGAAAACCAGATCAAGGGCACCGACAAGGAAAAATACCTGGTCGGCATCCGTAAACTGCTCGACGAGTGCTCGTTCTCCTACACCCGTCAAACCCAGATGAAAGGCCTTGGCCACGCCATCCTCACTGGCCGCCCGCTGATCGGTGACGAACCGTTCGCCGTGGTGCTGGCTGATGACCTGTGCGTCAACCTGGAAGGCGACGGCGTACTGACCCAGATGGTCAAGCTGTACCAGAAATACCGCTGCACCATCGTTGCGGTTCAAGAGGTCGACCCTCAGGAAACCAACAAGTACGGCGTGATCGCCGGCGACGATATTGGTGATGGCCTGATTCGCGTGCGTGACATGGTTGAAAAACCAGCGCCGGAAGATGCGCCGTCGAACCTGGCGATTATCGGTCGTTACATCCTGACGCCGGACATCTTCAAGCTGATCGAAGAAACCGAGCCAGGCAAAGGCGGCGAGATTCAAATCACTGACGCCCTGCTCAAGCAAGCCAAAGATGGCTGCGTGATCGCCTACAAATTCAAAGGCCGTCGCTTCGACTGCGGTGGCGCTGAAGGCTACATTGAGGCCACCAACTTCTGCTACGAGCACTTCTACAAGACCGGTAAGGCTTACTGATTCACGGTAGCCCGCCCAAAAAGCCACCTTCGGGTGGCTTTTTCGTTTTTCAGCCCCATGTAAGTCGGTATGCTGGTGCCCTGCCGAGGAGAGTGAAATGGCCTACGATTTTGATCTGTATGTAATTGGCGCCGGTTCCGGCGGTGTTCGCGCGGCGCGCTTTGCCGCAGGCTTTGGCGCTAAAGTGGCGGTAGCTGAAAGCCGTTACTTGGGCGGTACCTGCGTGAACGTTGGCTGCGTGCCGAAAAAACTGCTGGTGTACGGCGCGCATTTTGCCGAAGACTTTGAGCAGGCCAGCGGTTTCGGCTGGTCGTTGGGTGAAGCGAACTTTGACTGGGCGACCCTGATCGCCAACAAAGACCGCGAAATCAACCGCCTCAATGGCATCTACCGCAACCTGCTGGTTAACAGTGGCGTGACCCTGCACGAAGGGCACGCGCGTTTGGTTGATCCGCACCAGGTGGAGATCAATGGCGAGCGCTTTACGGCCAGGCACATCCTGATCGCGACGGGCGGCTGGCCGCAGATCCCGGAAATCCCGGGCCGTGAGCACGCCATAGGCTCCAACGAGGCGTTCTTCCTCAAAGAGCTGCCCAAGCGCGTGCTGGTAGTGGGCGGCGGCTACATCGCCGTCGAGTTTGCGGGCATCTTCCATGGCTTGGGCGCGCGCACAACCTTGCTGTATCGCGGCGACCTGTTTCTGCGCGGGTTTGACGGCGCAGTGCGCACGCACCTGAAGGAAGAGCTGACCAAGCGCGGCCTCGACCTGCAATTCAATGCCAATATCGAGCGCATCGACAAACAGGCTGACGGCAGCCTCAAGGCCACCCTCAAAGACGGCCGCGTGCTCGAAGCCGATTGCGTGTTCTACGCCACCGGCCGCCGCCCGATGCTCGACAACCTGGGGCTGGAAAACACCGGCGTCAAATTGGATGGGCGTGGCTTTGTCGAAGTCGACGACCTGTACCAGACCGCCGAAGCCTCGATCCTGGCGATTGGCGATGTGATCGGGCGGGTGCAATTGACGCCCGTCGCGCTGGCCGAAGGCATGGCGGTTGCTCGTCGCCTGTTCAAGCCCGAGCAATACCGTCCGGTCGATTACGCGATGATCCCGACCGCGGTGTTCAGCCTGCCGAATATCGGCACCGTGGGCCTGAGCGAAGAAGACGCGAAGCAAAACGGCCATAACGTGCAGATCTTCGAAAGCCGCTTCCGGCCGATGAAGCTGACGTTGACCGATTGCCAGGAAAAAACCCTGATGAAGCTGGTGGTCGACGCCGACACCGACAAGGTCCTGGGCTGCCACATGGTCGGGCCGGATGCGGGTGAGATCGTCCAGGGCCTGGCGATCGCGCTCAAGGCCGGCGCGACCAAGCAGCATTTCGATGAAACCATCGGCGTGCACCCTACGGCGGCGGAAGAGTTCGTCACCATGCGCACGCCTGTAGCGGGCTGATCAGGAGTCGGCGGTTGCCTCTGGCGGCGTTGCAACGACGGCCGCCAGGCGCAATGCCTCGATACTGGCCTGGGCCTTGATCAGGTCCAGTTCCAGGGTTTTGCTCACCTGCTGTTGCTCACTCAGCGCTGCCTGGCGCGCTTGACTTTCCTCTACCGCAACCCGCAAGCGCTCCTGAAGCAGGGTGCGTTCGCTTTCCATGCGGCCCAGCTGTTCGCTGAGTGTTTGCTGCTGCGCCTGTTCCTTGCGTGATTGCTCCTGCAGGGCGGTCAGTTCCTTGCTGGTCACGCGGTGCTCGATCAGTAGCCGCTCATTATCGCGATGCAGCTGGGTGATCTCATCCTGGCGCACCATGGCGCTTTGTTGCGCCTGGCGCAGCTCGGCCTGCACCTGCTGCAGCTGGCCTTCATGGCGCCGTTGCTCTTGCTCGCGTTGCTCCTTCACCGCATTGCGGTAGTGCTCAAGCGCGTCGCGGGCGTGCAAGTGTTTGTCTTCCAGCGAGCGAATCTGCTCGTCCTTGTCATTCATGCGCAACTCGTAATCGCTGCACGCCTGGCTGAGCCCCGCATTGCGAGTTTGTTCGGTTTGCAGGCTGGTGCTGGCGGTCTGCAAGGCGGCGCTTTCTTCGGCCAGTGCGGCGGCCTGGATATCCAATTGCTGCTTGAGCTGGCCGTGGGCTTCTTCAAGCGTTTGCACCTGGGCGAGCAGGGCGGCTTTTTGCTGCTCGAACTGCGCCAGTGCCGCGTCAATCGGCTCCTGGGCCTTGTCTTTAAGGCGTTGAGCCAGCCGTGCTACCAACTCGCCCAGTTCATCGTCGATGGGCGCCTGGGTGATGGTCAGCCGGGTTTCGCTGTCATCGAGTTCCTTCAAATAGCGATGAATCGTGGTTTTCGAGCCGGTATTGCCCATCTCGATGCGCACCGCGTCGATGCTCGGGTTTTCGCCACGGGCCAGGATCGCCAGGCGTGCCGTTTGAACCACTGCTTTGTTTATGCCGCCGCGCGCCATGAAGTCTCCGTCGATTTAGTACTGTGGTACATGGTATGTAGATACATACTTTATCACGAATAAAAACCCGTTTAAATTCATGATTTAACAGATGGGATATTGGCGTATTATCCCGTGTCATAGCCGTTTTAACCGTTAATACACCCGCCAGTAGTACGAATAGGCCTTTCATGAGCGACCTGGACCGTTACCTCAACGCCGCCACCCGCGACAATACGCGGCGCAGCTATCGCGCAGCCCTCGAGCATTTCGAAGTGAGTTGGGGCGGGTTCCTGCCAGCCACCAGCGACAGCGTGGCGCGCTACCTGGTGGCCCATGCCGGGGTGCTGGCGGTCAACACCTTGAAGCTGCGGCTCTCGGCGCTGGCGCAGTGGCACACCAGCCAGGGTTTCCCGGACCCGACCAAGGCGCCGGTGGTGCGCAAGGTGCTCAAGGGCATTCGGGCGGTGCACCCGGCACGGGAGAAGCAGGCCGAACCTTTGCAGCTCAAGCACCTTGAACAGGTGGTGGCATCACTTGAGGTTGAAGCCAGGCAGGCCATTGAAGCGCGGGATCAGCCGCGCTTGCTGCGCGCCAAGCGCGACACTGCGTTGATCCTGCTGGGCTTCTGGCGCGGCTTTCGCAGCGACGAGTTATGTCGCCTGAGCATCGAACACGTGCAAGCGGTGCCCGGCGCCGGCATCAGTCTGTACCTGCCGCGCAGCAAAAGTGACCGCGACAACCTCGGCAAAACCTACCAGACGCCGGCGCTGCTGCGCTTGTGCCCGGTGCAGGCCTACAGCGACTGGCTAAGTGCCTCGGCCCTGGTGCGGGGGCCGGTGTTTCGGGGGATTGATCGCTGGGGCAACCTGGGCGAGGAGGGGCTGCACCCCAACAGCGTGATCCCGCTGCTGCGCCAGGCTCTGGAGCGTGCGGGCATCCCTGCGGATCAATACACCAGCCACTCGCTGCGCCGCGGTTTCGCCACCTGGGCCCATCGCAGTGGCTGGGACATCAAGTCGCTGATGAGTTACGTCGGCTGGAGCGACATGAAATCCGCCATGCGCTATGTTGAAGCGACACCCTTTTTGGGCATGACCTTGGCGACTCCACCGCTGCTTTGAGATTTCTTCTATTAATACAGATACCTGATAGGGAAAACCAATCGTCAGCATCAGGTTTGCCAATGAGCCACCGACGGAAAGAGTGAGTAGGATTCATCTCATCAACTTTTCAACCACTGACGGAGAGTCACCGATGCCTATCATCAACAGCCAAGTAAAACCGTTCAAAGCGACCGCCTACAAAAACGGCAACTTCGTAGATGTGTCGGACGCTGACCTGAAAGGCAAATGGTCCGTAGTCTTCTTCTACCCAGCCGACTTCACCTTCGTTTGCCCAACCGAACTGGAAGACCTGGCTGACAACTACGCCGAATTCCAAAAACTGGGCGTCGAAATCTACAGCGTGTCCACCGATACCCACTTTGCCCACGCTGCCTGGCACAACACTTCGCCAGCCATCGGCAAAATCCAGTACACCATGATCGGCGACCCAACCCTGACCATCTCGCGCAACTTCGACGTACTGATCGAAGAAGCTGGCCTGGCAGACCGCGGCACCTTCGTGATCAACCCGGAAGGTCAGATCAAGATCGTTGAACTGAACGACGGCGGTGTTGGCCGTGACGCTTCCGAGCTGCTGCGCAAAATCAAGGCCGCTCAGTACGTCGCTGCTCACCCGGGCGAAGTCTGCCCAGCCAAGTGGAAAGAAGGCGAGGCTACTCTGGCTCCGTCCCTGGACCTGGTCGGCAAGATCTAAGTCTGTGAAACATCAAGGGCGGGTTGCCGCACCTTAAGTAAGCTGCACCGCCCTCAAAACGCCCGGGCGAGATTCGCTCGGGCGTTTTTTTGTCTGCAATAAACCGAATTAACAGGAAATCGCCCGTATGTTGGACGCCAATCTTAAAGCTCAGTTGAAGTCATACCTGGAACGGGTCACCCAGCCGATCGAGATCGTCGCCTCCCTCGACGACGGTGCGAAATCCCAGGAAATGCTTGCCCTGTTACAGGACGTAACCAGCCTCACCACGCTGATTACCCTCAAAACCGATGGCAATGATGCGCGCAAGCCGTCGTTCTCCATCAACCGCCCGGGTGCCGATATCAGCCTGCGTTTTGCCGGCATCCCCATGGGCCATGAATTCACTTCGCTGGTGCTGGCCCTGCTGCAAGTCGGTGGCCACCCGTCGAAGGCCAGTGTCGAAGTGATTGAACAGATTCGTGCCTTGAAAGGCGAGTTCAGCTTCGAGACCTACTTCTCGCTGTCGTGCCAGAACTGCCCTGACGTGGTTCAGGCGCTGAACCTGATGGCCGTGCTTAACCCGAACATCCACCACGTCGCCATCGACGGCGCGCTGTTTCAGGCTGAAGTCGATGAACGCCAGGTCATGGCAGTGCCCAGTGTGTACCTCAATGGTGTGAACTTTGGCCAGGGCCGCATGGGCCTGGAAGAGATCCTCGCCAAGCTCGACACCAGCGGTATCGAAAAGGCCGCCGAGAAAATCAGCGCCAAAGAGGCTTTTGATGTGTTGGTGGTCGGTGGTGGCCCAGCCGGTTCTGCCGCAGCTATCTACGCCGCACGCAAAGGTATTCGCACCGGCGTGGCAGCTGAGCGTTTCGGCGGCCAGGTGCTGGACACTATGTCCATCGAGAACTTCATCTCCGTGCAGGAGACCGAAGGGCCGAAACTGGCCAGCGCCCTGGAGGCGCATGTGCGTCAGTACGACGTAGACATTATGAACCTGCAGCGTGCCAGCCGCCTGATCCCGGCAAAAAATACCGGTGACTTGCACGAAATTCGCTTTGAAAGCGGTGCGACCCTCAAGTCCAAAACCGTGATTCTGGCCACCGGTGCCCGCTGGCGCGAGATGGGTGTGCCGGGCGAGCAGGAATACAAGGCCCGCGGCGTGTGCTTCTGCCCGCATTGCGACGGCCCGTTGTTCAAAGGCAAGCGTGTGGCAGTGATCGGCGGTGGTAACTCCGGCGTTGAAGCAGCCATTGACCTGGCCGGTATCGTCAGCCACGTGACCTTGCTCGAGTTCGACAGCAAGTTGCGCGCCGATGCCGTGTTGCAGCGCAAGCTCTACAGCCTGCCGAACGTGGACGTGATCACCAGCGCATTGACCAGTGAAGTCAAAGGCGATGGCCAGAAGGTCACCGGCCTGGCGTACAAGGATCGTGACAGCGGCGAGTTCAAGACCATCGACCTGGAAGGCATCTTTGTTCAGATCGGCTTGTTGCCCAACACCGACTGGCTCAAGGGCACGGTGGAATTGACCCCGCGCGGCGAGATCATCGTCGATGCGCGTGGCGAAACTTCACTGCCGGGCGTGTTTGCTGCCGGTGACGTGACGACCGTGCCGTACAAGCAGATCGTGATTGCGGTAGGCGAGGGCGCGAAGGCTTCGCTGAGTGCTTTTGATCACCTGATCCGTACCTCGGCACCCGCTTAAATCCGGCTGCGAAAATAAAAAACCCCATGAGTG
>NZ_VBVZ01000296.1 GCF_005863185.1 Pseudomonas edaphica | reverse complement strand
GTACTGGGCCTGGAGCGCACCATTGAAGAACGCGTGCAGGAACTGCTCAAAGTGTCGCACCTGTTGCAATACGACGCGCTCACGCAGTTGCCCAACAGCACGTTGCTGGGTGACCGCCTGACCCAGGCCATCGCCTTGGGCCGACGGCATGACACACAACTGGCGGTGATATTTATCGGGCTCGACCGCTTCAAGCGCATCAACAATGCCTTGGGGTATCCGGCGGGCGACGAGGTGCTCCAGCAGGTCAGCCAGAGCCTGGTGGCGACGGTGCGAGACTCGGATTCAGTGTTTCGCTACGGGGCCGACGAGTTTGTGATTCTGCTCAACGATATCCAGCACCCGCAACAAACCCAGCATATTGCGCAAAAGTTGCTCACGGCCGTGCGCACAACCCGCCACGTCGCCGGGCACGACCTGAGCGTCACCGCCAGCCTGGGCATCAGTATTTACCCCAATGACAGCAGCACGGCGGTGGAACTGATCAAACATGCCGAAACCGACATGCACACCAGCAAGGAGCGCGGCCCGGGTGACTTCAGCTTTTATACCGAGACCATGAACCTGCGCGCGCAACATCAGCAAGGCCTGGAAAGCGCGATCCGCCAGGCCCTGGAGCGTGACGAGTTCGTGCTGCACTACCAACCGAAACTGGAATTGAAAACCGGCAAAATCGTCGGTGCCGAAGCCTTGATACGTTGGTTTGCGCCGCGCGCCGGATGGGTCAGTCCGTCTGAGTTCATTCCGGTGGCCGAAGACAGTGGGCTGATAGTGCCCTTGACCCAGTGGGTACTGCGCCGGGCCTGCGAGCAAGGGCAAGCCTGGCGCGCCATGGGCTTGAGCCCGTTGTGCATCTCGGTGAACGTCTCGGCCATCGACTTTCGCCAGCGGGACTTTACCGACAACCTGGCCGAGATACTCACACAGACCGGCCTGCCGCCTGCCCAATTGGAGTTGGAAATCACCGAAAGCGTGTTGATGCAGAATGTCGACGACACCGTCGCCACCTTGAACACCATCAAGGCCATGGGCGTGCGTCTGGCCCTGGATGACTTCGGCACCGGTTATTCCAGCCTCAGCTACCTGCGGCGCTTTTCCATCGACGTGCTGAAAATCGACCAATCTTTCGTACGCGGCATGAGCGTAAATAGCCAGGACGCGCAACTGATCAGCGCTATCATCGGCATGGGCAAAAGTCTGAACATGAGCATCATTGCCGAAGGCGTGGAGACGATCGAACAACTGAACTTCCTGCAAGCTCAGCGGTGCGAAGAAGGCCAGGGTTTTCTATTCAGCAAAGCCGTACCCCCAAAGGATTTTGCGCAGTTGATGCAAGCCGGTCACCCTGCCCTGATGCCCGATCAATAGCCGATTGCAAGGAGTGCTCGCTTGAGCGAAGTATCAACCCAAGGGCTCATTTTCACCTTATGGTTAGGCGCGAGTCTGCCACTGGCAGCCGCACCGCTGGACGAGGCACTCAAACCCTTGCCGGGCGTGCCGACGCTGGACCCGGCCAAAGTCGAACTGGGCCGGCAACTGTTCAATGAGCCACGCCTGTCAGCCAACAACACCCTGTCCTGCGCCAGTTGCCATCGCCTGGAGTCCGGCGGCGCCGACGACAAGCCGTTTTCGATCGGTTTTGACGGCAAACCGGTAGAGGTCAACACCCCATCGGTGTTCAACGCCAGCCTGAATTTCAAACAGTTCTGGAATGGTCGTGTCGACACGCTGGAGGCGCAAGTCGAACACGTGGTCACCAGCACGGCAGAAATGGGCAGCGACTGGAAAACCGTGGTGCAGAACCTCGCCGCCGTGCCCGCCTACCAGAGCGCATTCCAGCAGACCTATCCCGATGGGGTCACCGCAGCCAATGTGCAAAACGCCCTGGCCACCTATGAGCGCACGCTGCTCACGCCCGACTCACGACTTGACCAATACTTGAAGGGCAATACGGAGATCCTGACCCTCAAGGAAAAGTACGGCTACCAGCGTTTCAAAGATTACGGCTGTATCGCCTGCCACCAGGGTGTGAACATCGGCGGCAACATGTTTCAAAAATTCGGCGTGATGGCTGACTACTTCAAGGACCGCGGCAACCCGGTCGAGTCGGACCTGGGGCGTTACCTGTTGACCAAGGATGAAGAGGACCGCTATGTGTTCAAGGTGCCCAGCCTGCGTAATGTGGCGGTCACCGCGCCCTACTTTCACGACGCTTCGGCCAAGAGCCTGGAAGAGGCTGTGGACGTAATGTTCAAGTATCAGCTGGGGCGCACTCCGACCCAGGAAGACAAGGACCTGATCATCCTGTTTCTCAAGACCCTGACTGGCCAATGGGCGGGCAAGCCGTTATGAGCCGACTGCCGAGCCTGTCCCGCCGTCGTATCAGTCAGCTGTTGCTGGGGTTGATGACCCTGCTGCTGGCCTCGACCCTGGTCTTTTTGTACCTCATGTCCTCCCGCGACCAAACAGCCAGCTACACCCAGTCACGGGACCTGATCCGCCAGCTCCAGCAACTCAACGCACAATGGGACAGCGAAGTGCTCAAGGCCCGGATTGCGATTACCCACAACTACGATCCGCTGGTGACACCACTCACCGAAATGACGCGTATATGGGCCGAACTTAACAGCCGCAGCACCTACCACAACAGCGTCGACCTGCCCCGTTGGCGCACCATCCAGCTAGCGTATGAAACCGCCATCCAGGAAAAGGCGCGGCTGGTAGACCGGTTCAAATCCCACAATGCGGTGCTGCGCAACTCGCTGGCGTTTCTGCCGACCGCTGAAGACGATATCCAGGCCCAGTTCAATCGTGTTGACGATGGAGGGCGGCTGCAACTGCAAAGCGTGGCCACCGACACCTACGACCTGCTGCTCAGCAGCCTGGAGTTCGCCCAGGTCACCAGCGACGACCGCGCCGCCGATATTCTGGTGGGCCTGGGCAAACTGGAAATTAACAAGGAACGCCTGCCCATTGAGTTCCAGGCCCCGGTCGAGATCCTCAGCAACCACATTTCGCTGATCCTGCGCGAGCAACCGGTGGTCAACAGCCTCCTCGAACGAATTGCCGCAGTGCCCGTGGCCGAGCGCCTGGATGACTTGACCACCCACCTCAACCAGGACCAGCAGGCGGCCGACCTCATTGATCATCAATACCACCGCTATCTGTTGATTTTCTCAACCTTGCTGGTGGTGTTGCTGCTGTACCTGGCGGTACGCCTGTTGCGCAGTTTCGCCGAGATCAACCGGATCAATCGTGCCTTGCAGGCCGCCAACGAAACCCTGGAACAAAGGGTGGAGCGGCGCACGCAACAGCTCAAGGACGCCCAGAGCGAGCTGATGGACAGCGCCCGCCAGGCGGGCATGGCGGAAATCGCCACGAACGTGCTGCACAACGTCGGCAACGTGCTCAACAGTGTGAACATTTCCGCCGACCTGGTGGGGCGCAAATTGCGCAACAGCAAGGCCCAGGGCCTGGGCAAAGCCATGCAATTGATCAACGCGCATCAGGGCGACCTGGGCACCTTCCTCAGCGAGGATGAAAAGGGCAAGTTGCTGCCGGGCTACCTGAACCAATTGGTCGAAGCGATTGCAGTCGAACAGCAAGACATGAGCGAGGAACTGACGCAACTGAGCAAAAGCGTTGACCACATCAAGGACATCGTCTCGACCCAGCAATCCTATGCCGGCGCCTCCACACTGCTCGAACCCGTCAACATCAGCGCGTTGATGGAAGACGCCCTGCGCATGAACGCCGGCGCTTTGAGCCGTCATCACGTCACGGTGGTCAAGGAGTACGCGCAAGTACCGGAGATTCTGGGCGACAAACACCGGCTGTTGCTGATCATGGTCAACCTGATCAGCAACGCCAAGTACGCCATGTCCAACCTCAGTGACCGGCCACGGCAAATGACCCTGACCGTGCAACCGGCGGCTGAAGAGACGCTGAAAATCAGTGTAAGGGACGATGGCGAGGGCATACCCGCCGAGAACATGACCCGGATATTCACCCACGGCTTCACCACGCGCAAAGAAGGCCACGGCTTCGGCCTGCACAGCTGCGCCCTGGCCGCCGTGGAAATGCACGGCCAACTCAGCGCCCACAGCGATGGGCCAGGCCTTGGCGCAGTGTTTACCTTGACGATTCCTCTTACCCTTGCCGGAACTGCCCCATGAACCAGACTCCCAACCGGCGCATTCTGTTGATTGATGACACACCGTCAATTCATGAAGACTTTCGCAAGATTCTGATGCCGAGCGTGGCCGCCAACCCTGCACTGGACGACCTGGAATCAGCGCTGTTCGGCGCCGCCGCCACGCCTCAGGCTCAGGTATTCGACCTGCATTCGGCGTACGGTGGCGAAGAAGGCCTGGGCTTGCTGACCACGGCCATGGCAGAACAACGGCCCTATGCGCTGGCTTTTGTGGACATGCGCATGCCCCAGGGCTGGGACGGCGCGAAGACCATCGAGGCATTGTGGAAGGTCGACCCCGACCTGCAAGTGGTGGTGTGCACCGCGTACTCGGATTACTCCTGGGAGGACCTGCTCTTTCGCCTGCACGCCCATGACCGCTTGCTGATCCTGAAAAAGCCCTTCGACAACATTGAGGTCCAGCAAATGGCCAACACCTTGGCCAACAAGTGGGACATGGCCCGTCGCGCCGCCTTGCAAACCTCCCACCTGGAACAGCTGGTGGAACAACGTACCCAGGCGCTGCAACTGGAAATCGACGAGCGCAAGCACTTGGAAAGCCAGCTGGTGCAGTCGGAAAAGCTCGCGTCGCTGGGTCAGCTTGCCGCCGGTGTCGCCCATGAGATCAACAACCCGGTAGGCTTCATTTCGTCCAACCTCAGCACCCTCGATGGCTACTTCAACCAGCTGCAACAGATGCTTGAAGCTTATCGACACAGCGAGGAAATAATCGCTTCGCAACCACAGCGCGACCAGCTAAAGGCTTTGCGCACGACGTTGGAGCTGGACTTTCTCAAGGAGGACATCCCGATCCTGATCCGCGAATCCAAGGATGGCATTGGCCGCGTGGTGCAAATCGTCAAAGACCTGAAAAATTTTTCGCGGGTGGACAACGACCAGACCTGGCAATTCACCAATCTGCAACAAGGCATTGATTCGACGCTGAACATCGTCGCCAGCGAACTGAAGTACAGGGCTGATGTGGTCAAGCACTACATGCCGCTGCCGGACATCGAGTGCCTGGCGTCGCAGCTCAATCAAGTGGTGATGAATCTGGTAATCAATGCCGCACAAGCCATGGGCCCGGAACGCGGCACCATTACCATCAGCAACGGCGTGGAAGGTGAGAACATCTGGCTGGAAGTGGCGGACGACGGCTGTGGCATTGCGCCGGAAACCGTGCAGAAGATTTTCGACCCCTTCTTCACCACCAAACCCGTCGGCGAAGGCACTGGCCTGGGGTTGTCACTCTCCTACGGCATCGTCAAGAAACACCGGGGCTCAATCTCGGTCAGCAGTGAGTTGGGCAAGGGCACAACCTTTCGGGTGGTGCTGCCGATTCGGCAAACGGCGGCGTAGGGCACGCCGCCGAGTCGGGGTTATGCATCCGCCTTTTTTGGGCTGGACCCAAACGAAGCGAAACGCTTGTTGAACCCGGCGATCCGGCCTTCGACCTGGGTCTTGCGCTGCTGGCCGGTATAGATCGGGTGCGAGGCGCTGGACACATCGAGCGGGATATACGGGTAAGTGTTGCCGTCACTGTGTGTATGGGTGCGGTCGCTGTCGGCGGTGGAGCCGATCAGGAAGAACACGTCGGCGGCGGTGTCGTGGAACAGCACAGTGCGGTAGTCGGGATGGATACCAGCTTTCATAAGGCCTCCGGGGCGTCTGGGTGCAATTCAAGTGTTATACAGTAACACAAATCATGCACCCAAACGAGAACCTATTGCAATAAGAATAGGCCGACTGCTTCTATGCCGCTTCCTGGAAGTCCATTTCCGGGGGTTGTTTCGAGAAACCGCGCGTTAGAAAGCCCAGGTACACCAGGCCAATCGCCAACCACACCGCGCCCAGGTAAATCGCCAGGTGATCGAGGCTGACCATCAGCCACACGTCCGCGAGCAAGCCGATGGTCGGGAATACCAGGAACAGGATCACCTCACGCACACCGCGCTGTTTGGCGCCGATCCAGTAGTGAAAGATCACCGACAGGTTCACCAGGCTGAACGCCAGGAACGCACCGAAGTTGATGAACGAAGTTGAGGTGGTCACGTCGAGCTTCAACGCCAGCAAGGCCACCACCGCACACAACAGGATGCTGTTGACCGGCGTGCCGAAGCGCGCATGCAAGGTGCCGAAGAATGACTTGGGCAACACGCCGTCACGGCCCATGGCAAACAACAGCCGCGAACCGCTGGCCTGGGCCGACAGCCCCGAGGCGAACTGGCCGACGATCAGGCCGATCAGGAAGATCGACACAAACAGGTCGCCGCCCACGTTGCGGGCAATCTCGTAGGCAGCCGAATCCACATCGGCGAATTCGAACGACGGGTGGGCGATCTGCACGAAGTACGACACGCCGACGAAGATCAGGCCGTCGATCAGGGTTATGAGCATGATTGCCCGTGGGATGGTACGGCGCGGGTCGCGGGTTTCTTCGGTGAGGGTACTGACCGCATCAAAGCCCAGGAACGAATAGCAGGCGATGGCCGCGCCGCTCATGATCAGCGGCATGTGCATCTGGCCGTTGAAGAACGGGGCGATGGTCCATAGCGGCTTGCTCGCGTCACCGCCAATGTAATGGATGCACAGCGCGACAAACGCGATCAGCACCAGAAATTGCACCAGCATCAGCAGCGCGTTGATGCCGTTGGCGAGCTTCAACCCGATGATATTGATTGCCGTGGTGATACCGATAAAGGCCAGCACCCACACCCACTGCGGCACCGCCGGGAACGCCGAATGCAGGTACGCAGCGCCGATCAGCCAGATGGCCATGGGCAGGAACAGGTAGTCGAGCAACACCGCCCAACCGGCGATAAAGCCCAGCTTGGGGCTGATGGCCTTGCGCACATAGCTGTAGGCGGAACCGGCCACCGGGAATGCCGAGGCCATGCGTCCATAACTCATGGCGGTAAAGAACATCGCCACCAGGGCCGCCAGGTACGCGGCCGGGACCATACCGCCGGTGGATTGCGCGAGGATGCCGAAGGTGCCGAGCACAATGATCGGCGTCATATAGGCGATGCCAAACAGCACCACCGACCCTAACGACAGGGTGCGTTGCAAACGAGCCATGAGCGATTCTCCGCTGATTTATTAGATTTATGGCAGAACTGAAGTCGGTGAAGCGCAAACTATTTTTATGATTGATGTCGCTTTTGTGGCGAGGGAGCTTGCTCCCGCTGGGCTGCGCAGCGGCCCCAAAATCTTAGGGCCGCTACGCGCCCC
>NZ_VBVZ01000295.1 GCF_005863185.1 Pseudomonas edaphica | reverse complement strand
AGAAGTCATCCAGTGCACTTTCACTGGGCCGCGTGTTCGGGCCGAAAATCTGGCTGAAACTGTTCGACAAAGCGTTGCGCCCAAAGGCACGGCCGATCATCCAGCCGAGTGGGCTGAGCAAGAGTTTCTGCACCAATGCCGGGCGATGGGTCTCGGGAAACAGCCCACCATTGAGGAACACGCAGCTGGCCATCAGGAAGCGGCCGTCGTAATGGCGCGCCAGTAATTCCTGGGCCACGCTGTCGCCATAGTCATGGGCCAACACATGCACCGGCCGCTCCACACGCAGGTGTTCGAGCAGCGCCTGTTGCAGGTCCGCCTGCTCCAGCAGGCAATAATCGTGGTTCAGCGGCTTGGCCGAATCGCCAAACCCGAGCATGTCGCAGGCGATCACCAAGTTACGCTGGGCCAGGGGCTGCCACAGGTAGTGCCAGTCCCAACTGGCGGTGGGAAAGCCATGAATCAATAGCAACGGCTCGCCCTGCCCCGCCACCCAGTAACGGATCATGTGGCCACGAAAGAGAAATTCCTGGCCACGTTTGCGCCAGGCTCTGAGCGGTATCTCGGCGAGTGGCATCAGCTTTTATACCCGGGATCTTGCAGGTCCAATTTACGCAACAGCGCCGGCCACGCCAGTGCACCACCCATACCTTGCGCGCTCTTTGTGACAACCGCCACCATCGCCTTGGCACCCGCCAGAATCTGCGGCTCAATGGCAATTAATTCGGCGCCGCCGTTTTGCGCCAGCACCTGGATGTCGCAAGCGCGCTGGAAGGTGAACATCATTAAAAACGTGTCGGCGATGGAGCCTGCGCAGGTCAACAGACCGTGGTTGTGCAGCATGAGGAAATTGTTGCCACCCAGGTCCGCCTGTAAGCGGGCTTTTTCTTCAGGGTTGAGCGCCACGCCCTCATAGGCGTGATAGGCCAGGCTGGACAAGACAAAGGTGGATTGCTGGCTGATCGGCAGCACGCCCTGCTTCTGCGCCGACACCGCAACCCCCGCGGCGGTGTGGGTGTGCAGCACACAGACCACGTCGTGGCGCACTTCATGGATGGCACTGTGGATGGTGTAGCCGGCGGGGTTGATCTCGTAAGGGCTGCCCATCAGCTTGTTGCCGGCCTGATCAACCTTGACCAGGCTCGACGCCGTTATCTCATGAAACATCAAGCCATAAGGGTTGATCAGGAAATCGTCGGTGCCCGGCACCTTGGCGGAAATATGCGTGAAGATCAGGTCATCCCAGCCATGCAGCGCCACCAGGCGATAGCAGGCCGCGAGGTCGACGCGGGTCTGCCATTCGGCAGCGCTGACCTGGTCTTTGACATTCTGTGGCGATAGAACAGGGGCTAGGCTCACGGCAACAACCTCCTTGGTTCGCGTTCTTATTATTTTTCTGGATGAGGAGCCAGTCTAGTCAGGCGCGATGACGCAAGGAGTTGCCTTGGCAGCCAGCTTGATGACTGAGCGAGTCAGTCATGAGAATAGTACAAACGGTGTCAGAGAAGTGCCGCCAATAAAGGCACGGCGAACAGGTTGAGCAAGCCCGTCAGTACGAGCCAGAACACCGGCATCAGCTTGCGCTGGGGCATTGCCTTTATCTGGCGTGGCGGGCCTTGCTGCGTGAATTCCCGGTCAAGCGCGCAGTGCAGTGACCAATTCGGCCAGCCAAGGCTCGGCGTCGGCTTCCGGGGTCACGCTTTCGCTGGCGTCCAGGCGCAGCATCGGCAGCACTTCGCGTACGCCCAGTTCGGCGAACAGTTCGCGCATTTGCTCGCCGCCACCGCAGAACGTGTCGCCATAGCTGGCGTCGCCCAGGCCGATCACCGCACCGGGCAGGCCGCGCCAGGCGGCTGGCAGTTGGTCACGAATGGTCGAATACAGCGGTTGCAGGTTGTCGGGAAGTTCACCCATGCCGGTGGTCGATGTGACCGCCAGGAATGCCTCGGGGGCAAAGGCTTGCACGTCGGCCAAGGTGGCGCGTGGGTTGTGCCAGGCTTCAAAACCGGCGGCGTTGAGGATACCGGCGGCGTGGCGGGCGACTTCTTCAGCTGTGCCGTAGACCGAGCCGGAAAGGATGGCGACTTTCATCAATCTGATCCTGTAGTTGAGCGAAAGCGTGGGATATTAGCAGCTGACACAAATATTTCAGTGCACACCGTGCAACATTCAAAAGTTGCCATAGAATTCAGGCTTTAAAAACATGCGATGGATTGCTCAATGATCAACGCCAACCTGATGCAACTGGTGATCAACGCTTCTAACGACGGTATCGTCGTCGCCGAACGTGAAGGCCAGGACAAGCCGCTGATCTACGTGAACCCGGCGTTCGAGCGTTTGACCGGTTACACCCTGGACGACATCCTGTATCAGGATTGCCGCTTCCTGCAGGCGGGTGACCGTGACCAACCGGCGCTGATGGCCATTCGTGAAGCCCTCGACAGCGGTGGCGCCTGCCGGGAGATACTGCGCAATTACCGCAAGGACGGCACGCACTTCTGGAATGAGCTGTCGCTTTCCACGGTTTACAACAAGGCCGACAAGCAAACGTATTTTGTCGGTGTGCAAAAAGACGTTACGGTTCCGGTGAAAGCGCAGCAACGCATCGCTCAGTTGGAAGCCCAAGTGGCCGAGCTTAAAGATGAGCTGGCGGCACTCAAGGCGACGAGCGGAATTAACAAAGTGTAAAAAATGCGGTCTTTAGAGCGATAATGGCTTTTTAATGCCTCACCCTTGAGCTACATCAATGCAACGCGACGCGCTATTGACGCAGGACGAGCTGGATTTTATCCAGGACATGCAGCACAACCCGCAACTCAACCTGCGGGATGCCTGGTCGAGCCTGACCGTTAATGGCGGTGCGCAGATTCGCGATTTGCTCACGCGCCTGGCCGCTCACGACCACGTCACCATCCAGGCACAGTTCGACAACCAGCAACTGACCTTCCCGCTGCATTTGGTGGAAGACGAGTTTCATGCGGTGCATCTGCGCTTGGGCGTGCCGAGCATTTTTGAAGATGGGCCGATGATCCGTCCATGGCGCCTGGCGCTTGAAGCCCCCGTGGCGATGGAAAACGTCAGGGGCAACCCTGCCGCGCTATGGGTGCATGAGGTGTCATTCAAGGGCGTACTGGTGGAAGTTCGCGGACGGGTCAAACCGCCAAAAACCTTTTCCCTGTGGTTCAGCCCGTCCGGTTACGAGCGTATTGCCTTGCGCGGCACGCTGGAACGGGAAACCGCGCGGGGTCTGTTCGCTTATCGCCTGAGCCAGAGTGATGCGAATGAGATCGAACGGTTACGCCAGTTCATCCTGCATCAGCACCGGTTGGTCCATCCGCACGTACACGCCTGAAATCAACTATCCAACTGGCCTGCAAGAAACTGCTGCAAGCGGCTCTGCATCTGGCGCCCTTCGCTGCCCAGGCAGCCGATAGGCGAACCGGCCAGATCACCCTCGGCCAGGTCCGCAGCGGCACCGGCCAGGAACAGTGGGCAATCCAGGGTCAGCGCCAGACGGTTCAGGCGCGCTGCCAGATCATGGTTATGCGAATGGTTGGAGAAAATCACCAGCGCCTTGGGCCGGATCTTTTCACACACCAATGTCAGTTCATCAAAGGGCTGGCCCATGCCCAGCACTTTCACCGGCGTGTCTTCGTGACTGAGCATCAGCGCCGCTACCAGCAGTTCCAATTTACGGCATTCGCCAGGCATGGCCGCCAGCAACACCCGCGGCGCGAGTGGGGCACTGGCAAGCTGCAAGCGCTCAAAGGTACGCATGCGCAGGAAGGTGTCGTAAAAAAGCCATTCACTGGCCTGGCCAAAATGCCCCTGGTGGCGCATCAGATCGCTCCAGAGAGGCATCAGGATGTCCTGGAACGCAACGTTCAGCGGGTAAGTCGCGAAAACCTGACCGTACAGGCTTTCCAATTGGCGATCGTCAAAGGCTTTGACTGCCTGCAGCAACCGCAGTCGCCACTGTGACCACTCACTCTCGTCGACCTTATCGCCCTCGGCACGAATGGTCTCAGCCTGCTGATCGTCACGGGCGAGGATCTTACCGACCTTGCTCACGGCCACGCCGCGTTCAATCCAGTCGAGAATACGATCGACGGTCACAATATCGGCGCTGGAGTAGAGCCGATGCCCGCTTTCGGTGCGCGTTGGCTGGATCAGGCCATACCGCCGCTCCCAGGCTCGCAGTGTGACCGGGTTCACACCTGTCAGTCTTGACACTTCACGGATCGGAAACAGCTCATCTGAGACGGTTGATTCCAGTTGCGAAATGCTATCAATGGGCACATTAATCACGGGCATTTTGAGCCAAAAAGCCAACGTTATTTGGGATCCCATTTAACGCCTTTCTACCTGTCCTTTTCAAGGCCGTTACTTTTCGGACCACTGCCGCTGGCGTATTTCTTCAAAACAGGAATAATCCTTGCCTGCTTTTTGGTGATGGTCTTACCCGACCGCCACCTTAGTGCGCCACCTACCCGGCTTGGCGCACCTGATTACTTGGAGATACACAATGTCTACCTCTCCCGTCACCTTGATGGTTGCGCGCCGCGTGGCCAAAGGGCGCTATGAAGAATTGATGGCCTGGCTGCGCGAAGGCGAGCAATTGGCCACTGACTTCCCCGGCTACCTGGGTTCCGGCGTGCTTGCGCCGCCGCCCAATGATGATGAGTTTCAGATCATCTTCCGCTTCGCCGATGAGAAAACCCTGCATGCCTGGGAGTTCTCCGCCTCGCGCAGCGCCTGGCTAAGCCGTGGCAGCGAACTGTTTGCCGACCCGTCCGAGCATCGCGTCAGTGGCATCGATGGCTGGTTCGGTGCCGTGGGTGCACGACCACCGCGCTGGAAACAGGCGGTGGCGATCTGGCTGGCATTTTTCCCGGTGTCGCTGCTGTTCAACTTCGGCCTGGGGCCGCTGCTCAGCGAGTTGGACATGTTCCCGCGTGTGCTGGTCAGTACCCTGGCACTCACGCCGCTGATGGTTTACTTATTTATTCCTCTATCGACCCATCTGCTCGCGAGCTGGTTGCATCCAACACCAACGCCCAAGGCTACCCAAGCCGCTGCTTGAGTACAGGCGTGGCCGGTCGCTGGTATAGTTTCAACCTGCCAGCGACTCGAGCCTCCCATGACGGTAACCAACGCCCCGATCCTGATCACCGGTGCCAGCCAGCGTGTCGGCCTTTATTGTGCCGAGCGCCTGCTCGACGAAGGCCACGCGGTGATTTTCAGCTACCGCAGCGAACGCCCAGGCGTTGAGGCCTTGCGCGCGCGTGGCGCGCTCGGCGTGTTTGCCGACTTCTCCACTGAGGCCGGGATTCTGGCCTTTATCGCCGAACTGAAAACCCATACCGACAGCCTGCGTGCGATCATTCACAACGCGTCGGCGTGGGTTGCCGAAACACCTGGCGACGAAAGCCGCGCCTTTACCGACATGTTCAGCGTGCACATGCTTGCGCCGTATCTGATCAACCTGCATTGTTCACCTTTGCTGCAACGCTCGACACCCGCCGATATCGTGCACATCAGCGATGACGTGGTGCGCAAGGGCAGCCGCCAGCACATCGCCTACTGCGCCACAAAAGCCGGTCTCGACAGCCTTACACTTTCGTTCGCTGCGCAGTTTGCGCCGCTGATCAAGGTCAACGGCATCGCGCCGGCGATGGTGATGTTCAACGCGGGCGATGATGCGGCGTACCGCGCCAAGGTGCTGGCCAAGTCAGCGCTGGGCATCGAGCCTGGGCCTGCGGTGATCTACCAGAGTGTGCGTTACCTGCTGGACAACCCGTATGTCACCGGAACCACCCTGACCGTCAACGGCGGGCGGCATATCAAGTAAGCCGTTTGTGAGGATGTTGTATGACCTTGTCCCTGCCCCAACACTACCGCGAGATCCTCAAAGGCCTGGGCGAAGACCCGGAGCGCGAAGGCTTGCTCGACACCCCCAAGCGCGCCGCCAAGGCCATGCAGTACCTGTGTCATGGCTATGAGCAGGACCTGGAAACCATCGTCAACGGCGCATTGTTCGCATCCGATAACGACGAGATGGTGATCCTCAAGGACATCGAGTTGTATTCGCTGTGCGAGCACCATTTGCTGCCCTTTATCGGCAAGGCCCATGTGGCCTATATCCCGACCGGCAAGGTGCTGGGCCTGTCGAAGCTGGCGCGCATTGTCGACATGTACGCGCGGCGCCTGCAGATCCAGGAAAACCTCACGCGGCAGATCGCCGACGCTATCCAGCAGGTCACCCAAGCCGCAGGCGTGGCGGTGGTAATTGAAGCCAAGCACATGTGCATGATGATGCGCGGCGTGGAAAAACAGAATTCAACCATGAACACCTCAGTGATGCTCGGCGCGTTCCGCGAGTCGAACACCACGCGTATGGAGTTCCTGCAACTGATCGGACGGAGCAAGTAGCAATGCCACAACTTCAACCAGGCATGGCGCGCATCCGGGTCAAGGACCTGTGCCTGCGCACCTTTATTGGCATCAATGAAGATGAGATCAACAACAAGCAGGACGTGCTGATCAACCTGACTATCCTGTATGCCGCCCAGGAAGCCGTGCGCGACAATGACATCGACCACGCGCTGAATTACCGCACCATCACCAAGGCGATTATTGCCCACGTCGAAGGCAATCGCTTTGCGCTGCTCGAACGCCTGACGCAAGAGTTGCTGGACCTGGTGATGAGCAATGAGTCCGTGCTGTACGCCGAAGTCGAAGTGGACAAGCCCCATGCGCTGCGCTTTGCCGAGTCGGTGTCGATAACCCTCGCAGCCAGCCGCTGATAGTTAAGTGAGCCTTATGAACGATCAACAACGCCTCGAACTCGAAGCCGCCGCCTTCCGCCGGTTGGTGGCCCACCTGGACAGCCGCAAGGATGTGCAGAACATCGACCTGATGAACCTCTCGGGCTTTTGCCGCAACTGCTTATCCAAGTGGTACAAGGCCGAGGCCGACGAGCGCCACATCGAGCTGAGCCTCGATGACGCCCGCGAAGTGGTGTACGGCATGCCGTATGCCGAGTGGAAAGCCCAATACCAGCAAGAAGCCAGCGCCGACCAACAGGCGGCGTTCGCCAAAGGAAAACCCCATGACTGATCTGAACACCCTGCGCGCCAGCCTCAACAGCGGCGAACATGTTTTTGCCGACACCCTGGCTTTTGTAGCTGCCGGTTACGACTACCAGCCGCAGGCTTTTACCAATGGCGGCGTAGAAAATGCTGCTGGTCAGAACGAAGGTTCATGCAAGACCTTGGGCTTGGCGTTGCTGGAAGGCTTGAGCGACCAGGAAGCGTTGCTGGCGTTTGGTGAGCATTACCGTTCGGTGGTGGCGACGCCAGAGGGCAGTGATCACGGCAATATCCGCGCGTTGATTGCGCATGGTTTGGCCGGTGTGAAGTTCACCGCACAGCCCCTGACCCGCCGCTGATTCAATCTGATAACCCGGTTTAAGGTGGGAGCTGGCTTGCCTGCGATAGCGGTGTGTCAGCCACCAC
>NZ_VBVZ01000294.1 GCF_005863185.1 Pseudomonas edaphica | reverse complement strand
GGGCTTGCCCGCGATGGCGCCCGCCAGCTCAACTCAATAATCGAAGAACACCGTCTCCTTGTCTGTGCCCTGCAAAATCACATTCCACTGATGCACACCTTGCGCATCCGGCTTGGCAATCAACGTAGCGCGACGCTCCGCAGGCACACAGGCCAGCAACGGGTCATCGCCATTCAACGCTTCGCCATCGAAATAGATCCGCGTCAGCAGGTGCTTGACCAAGCCACGGGCAAATACCAACACCACCAGATGCGGCGCCTGGGTCGTGCCTTGCAGGCCCGGCACACTGCCCGGCTTGATGGTGGTAAACCGAAAGCGGCCTTCGGCATCCACCGGCACCCGGCCAAACCCTTCAAAGTTGGGATCGACGGCCTTGGCCTGCTCGTCTTCGGGGTGGTCGTACTTGCCGGCGGCATTGGCTTGCCAGACTTCCAGCATGGCGTCGTTGACGACATCACCGTTGCCGTCCACCACCTGCCCGCTGATTGCCACGCGCTCGCCCAAGGTGGCCGGCACGGTCAGGTCTTCGCGGTTCAGCCAGGTCAGGCCGATGTGGTAATACGGCCCGACGGTGTGGGACGTGGTCGCATTGAGGGTCATCTCATTTCTCCATCGGCGTGGCGTCGCGGCCGCGCAAAACGATGTCCCAGCGATAGCCGAGGGCATAGGACGGAATGGTTTTTTCCAGATCAAAACGCGCGATCAGACGCTGCTTGGCGCTGGTGTCCGGCACACAGTTGTAGATCGGGTCGTATTCCAGCAGCGGGTCACCGGGGAAATACATCTGCGTGACCAGTCGCGTCAGCACGCTGGGACCAAACAGCGAGAAGTGGATATGCGCCGGGCGCCACGCGTTGTGGTGGTTGCCCCACGGGTAGGCGCCGGGCTTGATGGTCTGGAACTGATACCAGCCGTCGGCGTCGGTGACGGTGCGGCCGGTGCCGGTAAAGTTCGGGTCCAGCGGCGCGTCGTGCAGGTCGCGCTTGTGGTTGTAGCGACCGGCGGCGTTGGCCTGCCAGATCTCCACCAGAATGCCCGGTACCGGCAGGCCGTTTTCATCCAGCACACGGCCGTGGATGATGATGCGCTCGCCCTGGGGCTCGCCTTCGTGCTGGGCGGTGAGGTCGTTGTCCTTCTCGTTGATCCGCTCGGCGCCGATGGTCGGGCCAGTGATTTCCGACAAGGAGTGCGGCAGAAACACCAATGGCTGGGACGGCGAACGCAGGTTCGTCGACTGGTAGGCCGGGTGCAGGTAATCAGGTTGGGTGCCCGCTTGCGGGCGCCGGTAACCGGGCTTGTCACTCATGGAGCAATCCTCTCTTATCAGATGCGTTCAATCGCCAGGGCCAGGCCTTGGCCGACGCCCACACACATGGTCGCCAGGCCTTTGCGGCCGCCGGTTTTCTCCAACTGATGCAGTGCCGTCAGCACCAACCGCGCGCCGCTCATGCCCAACGGGTGGCCAAGGGCGATGGCGCCGCCGTTCGGGTTGACCTGCGCGGCATCGTCGGCGATCCCCAGTTCACGCAGCACCGCCAGGCCTTGGCTGGCGAAGGCTTCGTTGAGTTCGATCACGTCAAAGTCGGTGACCGCCAAACCAAGGCGCTCCACCAGTTTGCGCACCGCCGGCACCGGGCCGATGCCCATCACCCGCGGCGCAACGCCGGCGCTGGCCATGCCCAATACGCGAGCGCGGGCGGTGAGGCCGTGCTTTTTGACCGCTTCGGCAGACGCCAGAATCAGCGCCGCCGCACCGTCATTCACGCCCGACGCATTGCCGGCGGTGACGGTTTTATCCGGGCCATTGACCGGCTTGAGTTTGGCCAGGGCCTCCAGGGTGGTGTCGCGTGGATGCTCGTCGTGCTCCACCACGGTTTCGCCTTTTTTATGGGCGACGCGCACCGGCACGATTTCTTCAGCAAAGAACCCGGCGGCTTGCGCGGCGGCGGTGCGTTGCTGGCTGCGCAGGGCGAAGGCGTCCTGATCGGCGCGGGACACGTTGTAGTCGTCGGCGACGTTATCGGCCGTTTGCGGCATCGCATCCACGCCGTATTGGGCCTTCATCAACGGGTTGATAAAACGCCAGCCGATGGTGGTGTCTTCCAGTTTCATGTTGCGCGAAAACGCCGCGTCAGCCTTGCCCATCACGAACGGCGCACGGGACATCGACTCGACGCCACCGGCAATCGCCAGCTCCATTTCGCCGCTGGCGATGGCGCGGAAGGCCGTGCCGATCGCGTCCATGCCCGAGGCGCACAGGCGGTTGAGGGTCACGCCCGGAATGCTTTGCGGCAAGCCCGCCAACAGCAACGCCATACGCGCGACGTTGCGGTTGTCTTCACCGGCCTGGTTGGCGCAGCCGAGGAACACTTCGTCGACCGCGCTCCAGTCCACCGACGGGTTGCGCTCGATCAGTGCCTTGATTGGCAACGCTGCCAAGTCATCGGCGCGCACCGTGGACAAGCCACCGCCGAAACGGCCGATGGGCGTGCGGATGGCATCACAGATAAAGACGTCGCGCATCAGGCTTCTCCCGGTGCTTGGCCGTGGGCAGCAGCAGTGCGCGCTTCGAGATCACGCAGCGCGGTCAACTCCACGTCGGTCGGCTCGGCGGTGGTGCTTACGTGGTCGGCAAAACGAATCGCCCAACCGGTGGCTGCCACCACTTGCTCGCGGGTTACGCCAGGGTGCAAGGCGGTGACCACAAACTCATGACTGCCCTCCTCCGGCTCCATGATGCACAGGTCGGTAATAATCCCTACAGGGCCGGCGCCAGGCAGGCCCAGGCGCTTGCGTGAGTCACCGCCTTCGCCATGGCCGACCGAGGTGATGAAGTCCAGCTTGTCGACAAACGAACGCGCCGACTGCTTGAGGATGATCAACACACTCTTGGCGGAACCGGCAATCTCCGGCGCGCCACCGGCACCCGGCAGGCGCACTTTGGGTTGGTGATAATCGCCCACCACGGTGGTGTTGATGTTGCCGAAGCGGTCGACCTGGGCGGCGCCGAGAAAGCCGACGTCGATGCGCCCGCCTTGCAGCCAGTAGCGAAAAATCTCACCGGTCGGCACGACCGTGTCGGCGGTTTCTGCCAGTTCGCCGTCACCGATCGACAGCGGCAATACGCTTGGCTTGGCGCCAATCGGGCCGGATTCGTAGATCAGCACCACGTCCGGCGACGAGGTCAGGCGTGCCAGGTTGGCGGCCTTGGAAGGCAAGCCGATGCCGACAAAGCACACCGAGCCGTTCTTGAGGCGGCGCGCGGCGGCGACGGTCATCATTTCATTGGTCGAGTAAGCCATTACTTGGCCTCCTGCGCGTGGGCCAGCTTGGCCTGGAATTCACTGAAGTCAGCGGTGCCGTGGATGTATTCGTCGATCCACGCGGTAAAGGTCCCACGGTCGCGGGCGATGGGGTCCCACGCCTGATAGAAGCGGTTGTCGCGCTCGTTGTAGCCGTGGGCGTAGGACGGGTGCGCACCACCGGGTACATGGCACACCGCAGTCAAGGCCCAGGTCGGCAGTACGCAGCTGTTCATCGGTGCATTCAGGTCATCGACGATTTCTTCGACGGTGACGATGCAACGCTTGGCCGCCAGGGCCGCTTCCTTCTGCACACCGAGAATGCCCCAGAGCAGCACATTGCCCTTGCGGTCGGCCTTTTGTGCGTGGATCACGGTGATGTCCGGACGCACCGACGGCACGGCCGCCAGCACTTCGCCAGTGAATGGGCAGGTCACGGTTTTGATCAGCGGGTTGACCTTGGGCAGGTCGGAGCCGGCATAGGCGCGCAGCACCGCAAACGGCAGGCCCGAGGCTCCGGCAACGTAGGCATTGGCCAGGTCGGCGTGGCTGTGTTCTTCGATCTCCAGCGGCTGCGGCCATTGCTTTTCAACGGCGTCGCGCAGGCGATGCAGGGAACCCACGCCCGGGTTGCCGCCCCAGGAGAAAATCAACTTGCGCGCGCAGCCGGCACCGATCAACTGGTCGTAGATCAGGTCAGGCGTCATGCGCACCAGCGTCAGGTCTTTCTTGCCCTGACGAATGATTTCATGACCCGCTGCCGTAGGGATCAGATGGGTGAAGCCTTCGAGGGCGACGGTATCGCCGTCGTTCACGAAGCGCTTGACCGCATCACGCAGGGTGAGAATTTCAGCCATGGGGTTGGGCTCCCGGTGTTGATCGAAAAAGGCGCTGAGGTGGCGCCGAAGTGCTTGAAGATTAAGCCGGGCAAATGGACCAAACAATCCGATAATCGACTCAGCGTTCGATTATCGAACGGATTGTTGTCTAGCTAATCGTTTACGAAAACTCGCTCAGTCTGAGGGCCTGGCTTATGTGGGAGCCAGCTCCCACCCAAGCCAGCTCCCACACAATTTAGCGCCCACTTGAATCGCGCGGGGATCAGGTAGCATCCGCATGGCTGACCATGCCCTTGATCACCACGGCAGCCGTGGCCAACGCCGCCGGAATCACCAGCGCCGTCAGCACTTGTTCGAAGTTCCAGCCCAGGCCCAGCAAGGTGGCGCCCATCCACGCGCCGAGGATCGCGCCGAAGCGACCGATGCCGAGCATCCACGACACACCGGTCGCGCGGCCCTGTGTCGGGTAGAAGCGTGCAGCCAGGGACGGCATGGCCGATTGCGCGCCGTTGACGCACATTCCGGCGATCAACACCAAGGTCGCCAGTACGGTGATATTGCCCAGGCTCTGCCCCACGGCGTAGGCAAACACCCCGGCCAACAGGTAGAAAGTGCCGATGACCTTGTGGGGATTGAAGCGGTCCATTGCCCAGCCCACGCCGACCGCACTCAGCACGCCGCCGAACTGGAACAACGCGCCGATAAAGGCTGCCTGTTCCATACTGGCGCCGCTGTCGCGCATCAGGGTCGGCAGCCAACTGGTCAGCAGGTAAACAATCACCAGGCCCATAAAGTAGGTGAGCCACAGCAGCAGGGTGCCGGCGCTGTAGGTGCCGGAGAAGATCACCGCGAACACGTTGCGCGCCTTGACGGTTTTTTGCTCGGGCACGCTGAAGCTGCTCGCCTGGGCAACGATCGTAGGTTCGATGGGAGACAAGGTTTTACGCACCTTGTCGGTGCCGCGGTTGCGCACCACCAGGTAACGCGCCGATTCCGGCAGCCATACCAATAGCACCACCGCCAAAATCAACGGCAGAATGCCGCCGATCAGCAGCAGGCTATGCCAGCCAAACGCCGGGATCAGCTTGGCCGAGATAAACCCGCCGCCGGCCATGCCCAGGTTGAAACCGCAGAACATGCTGGTCACCAGCAACGATTTGTGGCGCTCGGGGGTGTATTCGGACAGCAGCGTCGTGGCGTTCGGCATCCCTGCGCCCAGGCCCAGCCCGGTCAGGAAGCGCAACACCAGCAGTTGGTCGACGTTGCTGCTGTAGGCCGAGGCCAGGCTGAATGCGCCAAACACCAACACCGCACTCACCAGCACCACTTTGCGCCCGAAACGGTCCGCCAGCGGGCCGGAACCGAGCGCACCAAACACCATGCCGATCAACGCGGCACTCATTACCGGGCCGAGGCTGGCGCGGTCGATGCCCCAGTCCTGGGACAGCGCAGGCGCAATAAAGCCCATGGCAGCGGTGTCGAGGCCATCGAGGAAGACAATCAGGAAACACAGGATTACCACACGCCACTGGTAACGCGAGAGTGGCTGGGCGTTGATAAAGGACTGCACGTCCAGGGTGGTACCGACAGAAGGCTGATTCATTATTTTTATTCCACACCGATGGCGGGCCAACGACCTGGGGTCGTCATTATTATTGGGCGGCTCTTCAGAGCGCTGCCGCACAGTAATAAGTCGGGGGAAACAGCGTCAATTGATCAAGCCGGGATCTGTGCGGTCACCGAACACTTAGGCAAACAGTTGCGCACTCAACTCGCGGCTGGCGCTGAGCATGCTTGGCAAAAACCGCTGCTCCAGCTCGCTGCGGCTGACACGCCCGGCGTGGGTGCTGACATTGAGCGCGGCCAACACCTGGCCGGAAGCGTCGTACACCGGCACGGCGATGGAGCGTAAGCCCTGCTCCAGCTCCTGATCGACGATGCACCAGCCTTGTTGACGCACTTGTTGCAGGCATTCGAACAAGGCTTCGGGCGTGGTCAGGGTGCGGCTGGTCTTGGTTTGCAGGTCGGCGTGGTCGAGATAGTCCTTGAGCGAGGCATCGTCCAGCGCCGCCAGGAGGATGCGCCCCATCGATGTGCAATACGCCGGCAAACGCCCGCCCACCGACAGGTCCACCGAGATCAGGCGCTGGGTGGTGGCCGAGCGGGCGATATAAAGGATGTCGTCGCCTTCCAGGGTCGCCATGTTGCAAGCCTCGTGCAATTGCTCGCTCATACGGTCCAGGTAAGGCTGGGCCGATACGGCCAATGGCGTGGAGGACAAATACGCATGCCCCAGGGTCAAGACTTTGGGCAGCAGCGAATAGGTGCGCCCATCGGTGGTGGCATAACCGAGCTTGATCAAGGTGTGCAGGCAACGGCGCACGGCGGCACGCGGGATTTCGGTGCGATGACTGATCTGGGCGATGGTCAGGTGGCGTTTGCGCTCCTGAAACGCTTGCACCACTGCCAGGCCGCGCGCCAGGGAGGTCATGAAGTCCGGATCACCGGTAAACGCCTGGATACGCTTGGCCGGTGAAGCCACGATCGGCGGCGCCACTGATGCGAAGGAGTTGCGCAATTGATCGTTCATTTCCAGGGTCCTTTCTCTTGTTTTCAACCGCAGGGAGGGTTGGCCGCCATTACAAGCCGTGCCGGCCGGGATGCACAAGGTTGCGCCCGCAACATCGGGCGATTATCGGACAGCCATGCGATTATCGCAATTTTGCCGATGGAACCCGACAGCCGGGTAGACCACTACAGTCATGCGCAAAACGCGCAAATGACTCACACCGTCATGTAACAAAAGTCTCACACGAAGTTGACGCTTTTTAACTTAATGCTGATAGTTTTATCCAAATGCGCCGCTATAATGCAGCTTGTGCAGAGGTCAGCCCGATTTCATTATCATCGGGAGTGGAGCTCACGAGGCGATGCGCGTTACAGGCATCATCGGTCACACATACCTGTTTATAAGATCTGCCCTTTGGCCCTTTTTCAAACTTGAATGGTTCTACTGTTCAATTTTGAACAACCCGAGGACGACTTTCAGGCATGACGCTGCACCGTCAATACACTCAACTTAATTAGGTAACACTGTGACGAAAGACGAACTGCGCGCGGAACTTGAGCGCCAGGAACAACGTTACAAGGACGTTTACGGCGGGGAAGTCACCACCTACGCCGCGCAACCTGAACCCGAGCGCAAACCCTGGCGCAAACGGGCCAGTTTGCTGGATCAGGCATTTGCCCAGGAAATTCAAAAGATTGAACAGGAACTCAAGACCGAAGAGCCATAAGCCCTTCGCTCAGAGTTTCCAGGGTCTTGCTGTCTCTGCCGGCCCAGCGCCGGCGGAAGGCACCGTGCATTGGCTTGGCTCACCAT
>NZ_VBVZ01000293.1 GCF_005863185.1 Pseudomonas edaphica | reverse complement strand
TCGTTCAGCAGGAAGGCGCGCATGTCGTCGACGACTTTTTGTGTGCGCTCAGCCGAAGCACCGACCGGAGTCTGCACCTGGGCGAAGATCACACCCTGGTCTTCCTCAGGCAGGAACGCGCTTGGAATACGGGTGAACATCCAGATCATGCCGGCCAGGATCAGCGCATACACCAGGAATGCCGGAATCTTGTGCTTGATCATGCCGCCCACGCCGCGCTCGTACTTGAGTACGCCACGGTCGAAGGTGCGGTTGAACCAGCCGAAGAAGCCGCGCTTGGGCTGGCCGTGTTTTTCCGGATCAATCGGCTTGAGCATGGTGGCGCACAAAGCCGGGGTGAAGATCAGGGCAACCATTACCGACAAGGCCATCGCCGAAACGATGGTGATGGAGAACTGCCGGTAGATCACACCAGTGGAACCACCGAAAAACGCCATCGGCAGCAGTACCGCCGACAGTACCAGGGCAATACCCACCAGGGCGCCCTGGATCTGGCCCATGGACTTGATCGTCGCTTCCTTGGGCGACAGGTGCTCCTCGGCCATCACCCGTTCGACGTTTTCCACCACGACGATGGCATCGTCCACCAGCAAGCCGATGGCCAGGATCATGCCGAACATGGTCAGGGTGTTGATGGTGAAACCGCACGCCGCCAGGATCCCGAAGGTACCCAGCAATACCACCGGTACGGTCATGGTGGTGATGATGGTGGCACGGAAGTTCTGCAGGAACAGGAACATCACCAGGAACACCAGCACGATCGCTTCGACCAGGGTGTGAACCACACCGGAGATCGATTCGGTCACTACCGGGGTGGTGTCATATGGCACCACCGCCTTCATGCCAGGCGGGAAGAACGGCTCCAGGGACTTCACTGTTTCGCGGATGGCCTTGCCGGTGTCCAGTGCGTTGGCACCGGCCGCCAGCTTGATCGCCATACCCGAAGCCGGCTTGCCGTTGAACTGCGCACTGATGCTGTAGTTCTGGCCGCCCAGTTCGATGCGTGCGAGGTCACCCAGGCGAACCTGCGAGCCGTCGGTGTTCACCTTCATCAGGATCTTGGCGAATTCCTCGGTGCTTTGCAGGCGCGTCTTGCCGATGATCGTGGCGTTCAGCTGGGTGCCGGGCAGGGCAGGCAGGCCGCCCAATTGGCCGGTGGCCACCTGCACGTTCTGGGCCTTGATGGCATTGCTGACGTCCACTGGCGTGAGCTGGTAGTTGTTCAGCTTGGCCGGGTCGAGCCAGATACGCATGGCGTACTGCGAACCGAACACCTGGAAGTCACCCACCCCCGCGGTACGGGAGATCGGGTCCTGGATGTTGGACACGATGTAGTTGGAGAGGTCGTCCTTGGTCATGCTGCCGTCTTCCGACACCAGACCGATCACCATCAGGAAGTTCTTCACCGACTTGGTCACGCGGATACCCTGTTGCTGCACTTCTTGCGGCAGCAGTGGGGTCGCCAGGTTCAGCTTGTTCTGTACCTGGACCTGGGCGATATCCGGGTTGGTACCCTGGTTGAACGTCACGGTGATGGTCATGCTGCCGTCGGAGTTACTGTCCGAGGAGACATAACGCAGGTTGTCGATACCGTTGAGCTGTTGTTCGATCACCTGCACCACGGTGTCCTGCACGGTTTGTGCGGACGCGCCTGGGTAGGTCACCTGGATGTCGATGGCGGTCGGCGCAATGGCCGGGTATTGGTTGATGGGCAACTTCAGGATCGAGAGTGCCCCGACCAGCATGATCACCAGGGCAATTACCCAGGCGAAAATGGGACGGTCGATAAAAAATTTCGACATGGATTACTCCCCTTTACCAGCATCGGCAGCAGGCGCTGCGGCAGTGCCGGCGGGTTTGGCGTTGTCAGCGTCTTTAACCTTGACTTCGATGCCCGGCTTGATGAACTGCAGGCCTTCGGTGATCACGCGGTCACCGGCATCCAGGCCCTTTTCCACCAGCCAGTAGGCGCCGGCAGTGCGGTTGGCAACCAGTTGACGCTGCTCGACCTTGTTGTCCTTGTTCACGATCAGCGCAGTCGGGATGCCCTTGAGGTCACGGGTCACGCCTTGCTGAGGTGCCAGGATGGCCTTGCTGTTTACACCGGCTTGCAGCTGGGCGTGGACGAACATGCCCGGCAACAGGGTGTGCTCAGGGTTGGGGAACACCGCGCGCAGGGTCACGGAGCCAGTAGTCTGGTCCACCGACACTTCGGAGAACTCCAGCTTGCCGTCCTGGGCGTAGGCGGTGCCGTCTTCCAGGGTCAGCTTGACCTTGGCAGCGTTGTCGCCGGCTTTTTCCAGCTGGCCGCTTTCGAGGTCGCGGCGCAGTTTCAGCATTTCTGCCGAAGACTGGGTGACGTCGACGTAGATCGGGTCCAGTTGCTGGATCACGGCCATGGCATCGGCCTGGCCATTGCTGACCAGCGCGCCTTCGGTGACCGAAGAACGACCGATACGCCCGGAGATCGGCGCGAACACTTTGGTGTAGCGCACGTTGATCTGGGCGGTTTGCACGTCGGCTTCAGCCGTCATGCGGTTGGCCACGGCGGTGTCGTATTCCTGACGGCTGACGGCTTGCTCATCGACAAGTTGCTTGTAGCGGTCGGTGATGGACTTGGTCTGGGTCAGTTTCGCTTGAGCGCTTTTGAGGGTGGCGTCATACACCGACGGGTCGATCTGGTAGAGCTGTTGCCCTTCCTTCACGTCGCCGCCTTCCTTGAACAGGCGCTTGAGAATGATGCCGTTCACCTGGGGACGAACTTCCGCGATGCGGTAGGCAGTGGTGCGGCCTGGCAGCTCGGATGTCAGGGTAAAGGCTTGCGGTTGAATAGTGACCACGCCGACCTGAGGGGTTTGAGCGGGCGGAGCCGCTTCTTCCTTTTTACATCCGCTGAGCAGCGATGCCAGGGCGACGGCAGTGACCAGAGCGGTAACAGCTGGCTTAAGTTGCATGAAGATCCTCGGGTCAGGCGCGCAAAATGCGCACAAGAAGTGTGGAAGGGTAAAAAACAAGCCGTGAGTGGATAAGTAGCTTGCTACGCAATATACTTACGTTCACGGTTGTTTGTAAACTCTTGACAGGCTTCGCGGATTGTTGACAAAGCAAGCGCCAAAGCCTCGATTTTAGTACGTTCGGCGTCCAAGACGACGTCGTCCCACAATTATTCAGATGTTGCTCAAGCACCATCCAAAGTGTCCTGATTGAGGTTTTACTGCCATGGTTCGTCGCACCAAAGAGGAAGCTCAGGAAACGCGCAGCCAGATTCTCGACGCCGCCGAGCAAGCCTTTTATCAACGCGGTGTGGCGCGCACCACGCTGGCGGACATCGCCGCGTTGGCCGGGGTGACGCGCGGGGCTATCTATTGGCATTTCAGTAACAAGTCCGATTTGCTCCAGGCACTGCTCGACACGCTGCACGAACCCCTGGACGAATTGGCCCGGGCCAGTGAAAGCGAGGATGAAGTCGACCCGCTGGGCTGTATGCGCAAGCTGTTGATCCATCTTTATCATCAAGTGGCCCTGGACCCGAAAACCCGGCGCATCAACGAAATCCTGTTTCATAAGTGCGAGTTCACCGATGAAATGTGCGACATGCGGCGCCAACGCCAGACCCATAGCCTGGAGTGCAACCTGCGTATCAGCCTGACACTGCGCAACGCGGTCCATCGCGGGCAACTTCCGGAAAACCTCGACACCACGCGTGGCGCGGTGTGCATTCATGCCTATATTCACGGCCTGATTGGCCAATGGCTACTAGTCCCCGACAGCTTCCAGTTGCATCAGGACGCCGAACGCTGGGTTGACGCAGGGCTGGACATGCTGCGCTTGAGCCCTAGCCTACGCAATTAAGACAAAATGCGTAATTGCATCCAGTTGTGTCAACAGTAAAGTCCAGAGACAGTCAATCGTCCCTTCGCAGGATTTGCGGGGTGACTTTATATACGGGCTGGCGGGCGGTTGATAGGTAGCCGCCTAAGTATTTTGTAGCGATATTGTTGCAAGGCTGTGAAGGAGTGTTTCCCAGCTACTGTGCGATCGTTCCCACGCTCCGCGTGGGAATGCATCCTGTGACGCTCCGCGTCACGCTTTAGGGGCAGACGCAGAGCGTCCAGGGCGGCATTCCCACGCAGAGCGTGGGAACGATCAATCAGCCGAAAAAAAGCCCCGGTTCCTGCGAACCGGGGCTTTTTCGTTTCAGCGAATTACATCACAGCGCCAGCGTGGGGTAGTCGATGTAACCCACTGGGCCTTTGCCGTAGAAGGTTTCCGGGTGCGGTTCGTTCAACGGCGCATCGGCCTTCAGGCGCGCCGGCAGGTCCGGGTTGGCAATGAACGGCACGCCGAAGGCCACTGCATCGGCCTTGCCGGCCGCCAGCCAGGCGTTGGCGCTGTCTTTGGTGAAGCGTTCGTTAGCGATGTACGGGCCACCGAAGGCTTTTTTCAGTTGTGGACCGAGGCTGTCGCCGGCTTCTTTTTCACGGGAGCAGATGAAGGCGATGCCACGCTTGCCCAGCTCGCTGGCGACGTAGGTGAAGGTTTCCGCCAAATTGTCGTCGCCCATGTCGTGGGAGTCGGCGCGTGGTGCCAAATGCACACCCACACGGCCGGCGCCCCAGACTTCAATGGCGGCGTCGGTCACTTCCAGCAGCAGGCGAGCACGGTTTTCCAGGGAGCCACCGTAGTTGTCGGTGCGCTGGTTGGTGCTGCTTTGCAGGAACTGGTCGAGCAGGTAGCCGTTGGCGCCATGGATCTCCACGCCGTCAAAGCCTGCGGCCTTGGCGTTTTCAGCGCCGATGCGGTAAGCGTCAACGATGTCGGCGATTTCAGCGGTTTCCAGGGCGCGTGGCGTCGGGTAGTCGGCCAGCGGGCGAACCAGGCTGACGTGGCCTTTAGGCTGGATGGCGCTCGGTGCCACCGGGGTTTCGCCGTTGAGGTACGACTCATGGGAGATACGGCCCACGTGCCACAATTGCAGGAAAATCTTGCCGCCCGCGCCGTGTATAGCCTTGGTTACATTGGCCCAGCCGCGAACCTGGTCGTTGGACCAGATACCCGGTGTGTCCGGGTAGCCAACGCCCAGCGGCGTCACGGAGGTGGCTTCGCTTAAGATCAGCCCGGCGGAAGCGCGTTGCACGTAGTACTCGGCCATCAGCGCGTTGGGTACGCGGCCTTCATCGGCGCGGCAGCGGGTCAGCGGCGCCATGATGATGCGGTTGGACAATTGCAGGTCGCCCAGTTTGATCGGATCGAAAATAGTCGTCATGGGAAAACACCCTTCTCTTTAAGTGGATTGATCAGTTGGTCGCAGGGGCCAGGTCGGCATCGCCGCTCTGACGGAAAGTAATCAGGGTCACCAGCAGGGCCAGAATCGCCAGGGCCGCCGCGGCCAAAGGCACGCTGGTCAGGCCGAAACCGTGGGCAATCACGCTGCCACCGACCCAGGCGCCGAGCGCGTTGCCGATGTTGAAGGCGCCGATATTCAAGGTGGACACCAGGTTTGGAGCGGCCTTGCCGAAGGTCACCACGTTGATTTGCAGCGCCGGTACGGCGGCGAACGAAGCGGTGGCCCACAGGAACAGGGTGATTTCCGTCGGGATCACCGCGACGCTGGTCCAGGTCAACACCGTGGAGACCACTGCCATGCTGATGAACACGCCGATCAGGGTGGCGGCCAGGCGTTTGTCCGCCAGCTTGCCGCCGATGATGTTGCCGACGGTAAGCCCCAGGCCGATCAGCAGCAGGGTCCAGGTCACGCCTTTGGGCGACACGCCGGTGACATCGCCGAGCAGCGGTGCGACGTAAGTAAAGAGGGTGAACATGGACGCGGCGAACAACGCAGTCATGGTCAGCGACAGCCAGATGCCGGCGCCCTTGAGCGCGGCCAGTTCGGCGCGCATGTCGAGTTTTTCTTCGTCACGCTTGGCCGGCAGGAAGCGGATCAGACCGATCAAGGCGACTACGCCAATCACCGTCACCGCCCAAAAGGTCGAGCGCCAGCCGGCTTCCTGTCCCAGTGCGGTACCCAGCGGCACGCCGAGCACGTTGGCCAGGGTCAAACCGGTGAACATCAAGGCCACGGCCGAAGCCCGTTTGTTGGCCGGCACCAGGTTGGCCGCTACCACCGAACCGATCCCGAAGAACGCACCGTGGCACAGCGCGGTGACCACACGGGCAAACATCAGCACGTTGTAGTCACTGGCCAGGGCGCAGAGCAGGTTGCCGACAATAAAGATGCCCATCAACGCTACCAGGGCGGCCTTGCGTGGCAGCTTGGCGGTGGCCAGTGCCATGAACGGCGCGCCGATGGCCACGCCCAGAGCGTAGCCGGTGACTAGCCAGCCGGCGCCGGGGATCGACACGCCCAGGTCCGCCGCCACATCGGGCAGCAAGCCCATGATGACGAACTCGGTGGTGCCGATGGCGAAGGCGCTGAGGGCCAGTATGAGTAGCGAGAGGGGCATTGGCGTTTCCTTGTTACAGCGCTGCGTTTTCGTCAGCACTGAGTTCGGTGATGAGCGCCGCGAGGAAGGCCTGGATGGTTGCCTCGTTGCGTTTGAAAAAATGCCACTGCCCGGCCTTCTGGCTGCTGATTAACCCGGCGCGTTGCAAGGTGGCCAAATGGGCCGACACGGTCGACTGCGACAAGCCGCAGCGCTGGTCGATCTGCCCGGCACAGATGCCGTATTCGTGGTTGTGCACTTGCTCGGGAAACTGCACCTTCGGGTCTTTCAGCCAGGTGAGGATGTCTCGTCGTACTGGGTGTGCCAGGGCTTTTATTATTTCGTCGAGGTCAATGGACATGGAGGTTGCTCGGTTTCGTACAGCGTTATATCGCGATGAGGCGAACTTTAAATCGGTCTATCCCGATATACCAATATGATTTTGATCTGAGATCAGGCTATTTCGGTATATCGGGTTATAACGATACGTAATCGGCAGTGGTAGACTGCGCGGCATGAATTATCTCGCACATCTGCACCTGGGCGGCCAACTTCCTGCTCAATTGCTCGGCAGCCTGTATGGCGACTTTGTAAAAGGCCGCCTGCAAGGCCAGTTCAGCCCGCAAATCGAGTCGGCGATTCAGTTGCATCGCTCAATCGACCGCTTTACCGACAGCCACCCGCTGGTGGATGAGGCGTTGTCACGCTTCAGCCTGACCCGCAAGCGCTACGCCGGGATTGTCCTCGATGTGTTTTTCGACCACTGCCTGGCGCGGGATTGGGCGCTTTACGCCGAGCAGCCGCTGGAACGCTTCACTGCGCAGGTGTACCGCGTGCTGGCGGCCGAGCCGCAACTGCCGGGGCGGCTGGCGCAGATTGCGCCGTATATGGCGGCGGATGATTGGCTGGGCTCATACCGTGAGTTCGCGGTGATGGAGCAGGTGTTGCGCGGGATTTCGCGGCGGCTGACCCAGCCTCAGGAGCTGGGCCATGCGATGCAGGAGTTGCGGGTTTTGTATGAGCCGTTGAGTGAAGATTTTCGGTTGTTTTATCCAGAGCTACAGAAGTTTGCACAGCTCCAACTGACTACTGAGATCTAACTGTGGGAGCTGGCTTGCCTGCGATAGCAGTCTGTCAG
>NZ_VBVZ01000292.1 GCF_005863185.1 Pseudomonas edaphica | reverse complement strand
GATCATGGTCACAGCGGCGAGCTTCAGGTAGGTGAGGCGATCAGATGAATGATGCATTAGCAGTTGCTCGACAGGTGGCAGGGTTGGCATATTCTTCGACTAATGTTCAGTAATCGTAAAATGAGCCTTTACTCATGACCTTGACCCAACTGGAAATTTTTTCACTGGTGGCCGAGCTGCAAGGTTTCACCAGTGCGGCTCACCGCCTGGGTATCAGCCAGTCGGCGGTGTCCCATGCGGTCAAGGCCTTGGAGCAGGAGCTGGGCGTGGAATTGTTTCGGCGCCACCAGACGTTGGTGGAGCTGAGCGATATCGGCGCGCAATTACTCGGGCGCGCCCGTGCCATGCTCGGCCTGGCCGCGACCTTACAGCAGGAAGCCGCCGACGCCCGTGGCATGAAACGCGGCACCTTGCGCATCGGCTCCTTCGGCCCCACTGCGTCGGTGCGCTTGTTGCCGACAATCCTCAGCCATTTTCGGCAGGCCTACCCGGGCATTGAAGTGCATGTGGACGAGGGGCCAGACCGGCAAGTCATCCAGTGGCTGGACGAGCGGCGTGTCGACGTGGGTTTTGTGGTGCTCGCCGACACGCCAACAGACAGTGAGCGTTTCGACACCGTGGCGTTGTTCGAGGATCAGCTTGTCGTGTTGTTGCCGGCCACCCATGCGCTGGTTGCCAGCACATCAGTACCTTTGCAAGCGCTGTGTGACGATCCGTTCATTCTCACCGAAGCCGGCTCATCGGAGCTGGTGATGCGCTTGTTCAGCGACGCGCGTTTGCGGCCCAACGTGCGGTATCGCTGTGCCCAATTGCTCAGTACGCTGGAAGCCGTCAGCCGTGGCGACGGGCTGAGCATCGTGGCGCAGGCATCGTTGCCCGAACGTGTCGACAGTCGTTATGTGGCACGGCCATTATCACCGCCGGTGCCGCGCCGGATCGGCCTGGCGGTGTTGGACCGGCGCCAGGCCTCACCTGCTGCCCTTGCGTTCCTCACACTCGCGCAAGGGCTGCAACACACCGGCACTCACCGATAACTCATGGTGAACGAAGCCAACCCGTTGGCCGTACCGGGTCGGATCATTTTTTCGGTTTGCACATAACGAGCAGTCAAGGGGATCGTGATGGTGCCGTTGCTCGTGCTTGTCACCCGCCATTGGTTCAGGTTGTCGACGGCCGAAGAGTCGGCGCCATAGTTGAGCACTGAGGGGCCACTCAACAGCTGTATTGCCACACCCTTGGCTGTCGAAGTGCGCGTCAGCGACAACTGATTGCCGCGATTTGCGGGGTTAGTCTGGTCGGTCACCGTGACCCAGATATCCAGGCTGCCACCGGTTCCCCCGGCACAGTCCAGCCTGATGTTATGGCTCACGCTTGCAGCGTAGCTGCCTACACCCCTGAAATCACGGCTGGCCACAGGCCCCATCGGCATGACAACCGAGGGTGTCGAGACATGGCAGGTAGGCCGCAGCGGCGGCGCTATGACCGCGTTGCTCAGGCTTACCGAAGCGTAGCCCGGGCCTGAGGTCGTGACATTGGTCAGCGTGTAGTTGGCAAACGTGCGCGCAGTGATCGTGCCGGCCGAGACAGGGCCGGTAGCCACCAGGTAGATCCGCCCCTGGAGCCCCCACCCATTGGGCTTGTTGTGTTTGACGGTTAATAACGCCGTGGTGCCGTGATGGAGTGGGTGAAAAGGCTGGCCGGGGTCCCTGGCCATCACCGCGAATCCCACTCCGGGCAGGTTGGTGGCGTAGACCGGCATCGAGAACCCGGACGCACTGAACGTGATACCCGTAGCCGGCGAATTGACTACGCTTATGTTCGCTGTCACGGGTTGCTCGATAGGCCAATCCTTGTATTGACAGCGCATCACATAAGCATTGCGGCTGTCGAAGTCATAGCCGTTTACCGCGCCCAGGGCCTGCCCGATCTGTACGTGGCCCTGCAAGGTGATGGGCGCAATCGAGACATTCAGGTTTGCCTGGGGCGAACAATCGCCAGCATTACCAAAGTGCGCTTGGGCAGGCGTTGCGAAAGCCCAGCCGCTCAGCAGTGCGACGACGCCGGAAAACCTGACCGTGAAGCGTTGAACACCGTTCATCGTGTGATTCATCAGGTGTTCTCCTCGTAGCGACACTGGCTGACCAATTGATCTGTATTTTCTTGGCGGCGACCGGGTTCACGGGCAGGTAGATGGTAACGAATGAAACACCGCTCGCCCGCCGCCTCAGCCCACTGCACGGTCAGCCTGCCGTGGTCGGCAACCCCGCGTACAAAAGCCTTGCCCGCCTGGCCAACCACCCCGACTTCGTTGCCCTGCTCGTCAAATACCTGGGCTGCGAACGGCAGGGGTCTGCCGTTCGGGTGGGTGGCTTTGATCACTACCGCCCGGCCGCTGACGGTCTCGAATTTGACCAGCGATATTGCGCCCAGGGTCGGTACCACGGAACGGTTCGACTCCTTTAATTCCACGTCCATGGGCATGCCTTGCGGGTCGATGTCCACGGCGTTGGGCTGGTACGCCCGCAAAGAAGGCATGACCCCATAACCCTGCTTGTCGATACGCACCCCGGAACCGCCGAGCTGCGCTCCCTGGGCATCCGGCGCATACACCAGCGCCGAAGCTTCACCGAGGTTTTGCGCCAGGGTGACGCCACCGCTGTGGGCGATCAGGCCGCCGTCGACGCTCATGGACACTTGTGCATTGCCCTGGCGCTGGCCATAACCGCCGCGCAGGTTGGCTGCGTTACTGCGATAGCCCGCGTAAGCGTTGAAGCTTGAGCCGCCGTGATCGCCGGTGCCGCGACTGCCGACCAACCCGTAATGGGTGTGCGCCGTATCCCCCAACAAACCATTGATGCCGACTTGTTGCTGACTGCCGCGCGACTCACCTGCATCCCGCGACAGTGAACTGCTCATGGTCGGTGCGCGCGTGCCCTCGCCCAATGGCATGGAGAGGCTCAGCACCCAGTGATTCTCAACGCGTTCGGTTCGCGTCGAGCGGCCGAAGAAAATATCCTCACCGCGTTCGCGGTCGCTCGCCCGATACAGCTCGCTGACTCTCGAACGCTGCGCCGAGACGTTCCAACTCAGCGACTTCCAACTGGCCCCATAACTGGCGGTGAACGACGTCTGGCGCCCTTGCTGCCCGGCCCAGTAGTCAGTGGAGCTGCCATACAAACTCAGGGTGCCCTCCCCCAGCTGCTGGCTGATCGTCAGGTCCAGGCGGCTCTTTTGCCGGGCATAGCTGTCCAGGTTCCCACCATGACGGCCCAGGTCGCGCACATTCAATGCGTCCGGCAGGTTCAGGTAGCCATCGGTCGAGAAGCGATAGGCGCCGAGTGCAAAATGCGTTCCCGAAAACGGCACATTCTTGTTGTAGGCCAGGCCAAGGCTTTGTCCGCGGGCCAGGGCTTGCCCCTGCACCTGTGTGCGTGAGTGGGTAGTGTCCAAGGCGAATGCACCAACAGGCGTACTCATCGCCAGGCCCGCCTTGCCTTGGCTATAGCCCTGGGAAAGCGTGGCGCCGCCATAAACGGTGAGGTTATCGACTAGCCCATGTTGCAGCGTGCCTTGAAACACTGAAGCGTTGGCATCACTCACACCATGCTGCTGCACCCGGCCCACCGTTGCGCTGTAGTGTGTGGCGCGGTAACGCAACAGTTGCGGGGCCACCGAATAAGGCACGACAAAGGTGCTGCGTCGCCCGTCTACCTCGGTGACACTGACGTCGAGGTCGCCTCCGTAGCCCGTGGGGTAGAGATCATCGATCACAAAAGGCCCAGGCGCCACAGTGGTTTCGTAAAGGGTGTAGCCGTTCTGGCGCACCGTCACCGTGGCATTGCTGTCGGCAACGCCGCGCACCTGAGGCGCATAGCCTTGTTGCGACGGCGCAAGCATACGGTTATCCGTGGCCAGCGTAACGCCACGCACGCGCACGCCATCAAGGATCTGACCGCTGCTGAAACTGTCACCTACGGTCAGTTGCGACTGCCAGGCTGAAACGGCGCGTTGCAAGTAGGTGGCCGTGGCTTGATAAGGCAAGTGGCTGCTTCGCGAAGCCCAGGCTTGCCCGCCCTGGTGGCGCAACCGCCAGTCACCCAGGTTGACCCCGCCGTCGAGGCCAAGATAACTGCGGTCTTCACCCGCACCTGATGTCACCGCAGCGGCGCTGTAGGTGTAATTGAGCAGCGCGGCATCAACGCCCGCGTCCCATTGGGCGGGGTCAATGTAGTCGCGTGCGGAGCCATTGATGTAGACCTGCGGGATGCTGACATCCAGGGTCAGGGACTCGACATCGACATGGCTGCTGGCCATGGGCATCCATGCGGCGAAATCGCGACAATCCCCCTCGGCGCCTGCCTCGAACTTGCGCAGTACTACTCCGAGTTCGGCCAGTTGTTGCGCGCTCACACAGGGTTGCGCAGCGTCCTGTTTGTCCAGGTTTACGAAGGTGATCGGGCGACGGCCCAGCGATTGGCCGTTGAGTATCACGTCAACGCGATAAACCCCTGGCGTCAACACATTGCTGGTATTGAAGCGTGAGAGATCCGCCGGGCTGGACACACCGCTGGTAAAGGCCTCCAGGTCAAACAACAACGGGGCAGCCTCGGCCGATAACACAAGCGTGCTCAGCAGGCCGAACAACAGCACCAGCCGAGGGTGGGAAAACAGCCAGGCAGCGCCTTGGCAAAACGTGAATGGCAACAAGGCAGGCATAGTCAGAACTTCAGAGGAGCACGCTGCGGCGCGGAAAACGTGCCGTAGTCATTGATGTATTTGAAATGCACCCGGGCATCCGCAGGGATGGGCCGCACGGCCTTGTGCACCCTCAGGGTCAGGTTGCCGCCTGGCGGCACCATGCCCTCTTCCGCCGGCAGCAGCGGCGCGTCTTGCTGCGGGCCCATGGCCAACGCCACCTCGTTGAATGTCACGTGATAGGCCGATGGGTTGTGCACGTCCAGCAGCGTCCCCTGGGTACTGCGGCGCAAGGACCAGCGTAATTGCGTGGGCGCTTCGTTCGGGCTGCCAGGCAGATCGGCGGGGCGAAAAAACACTTTGGTACGGATACGAAAGGCGAATTGCAGGTGATTCGCCGGGCCAACCTCTGCATCGGCCTCGGTGTTGACCTTGGGCGGGATCTCCAGCGCATTCAGCCAAAACAACGATTCCCGATCAGCCGGCAGTGGCTCTTGGGTGTAGACCAGGCGCACGGCCTGGCTTTTCTGCGGGTTCAGGCGAAACACCGGCGGCGAAAGGCTGAAAGGCACCTCGCTGTTAGAAGGGTCTGACGCCGGGTCACCCTGATCCAGCCATACCTGGACCAGGCGCGGAGCCCGTTCATCGTCGTTGGTCAGGCGCAAGGTGATTTCGCGACGCTGTTGCGGGTAAATGTGCCGCGTGCCATCGATCACTACACCGGCATGGGCAACGGATGGCCATCCGCTAACCATCGAAATGGCGAGCAGCAAGGCAATTGCGAACATGAGTCGGGCAAGCATGGGGCGGTCCTCCAAGGCGCTGTCCAGTGCCTGGCGAACCGCCAGGCTCCGGGCCTTGTTCAGGGAAACGTGACGGAATACAGCACCTGCGTACTTACCGGGCCTGGGGTTGCGGCGCCGGTGGCGAAGTACTGCGCGGCGAACGGCAGCGACACCTCACCGTTGTCGGGGACTTTTGCACTGCTCGAATTGAGTGCCAGGCGCAGGTCCATAGGCTTTTGGGTAGTGCCGTCGACAATCTGCACCTCAACCAGGCTGGCTGGCACTGGTTTGGCCGGCGCTTGATTCTTCAAGTTGCCCGTAGCCGGGTTGATCGCCGGGCTGCTGCTCTCGAACAACACCGCCACCGTCGTATCCTTGGGGCACGCACCCACACGCACAACAAATGGGGTGGTGCCGGCCGTCTGGCCTTTTGCCTTGAGCGCGCTGGCCTGGACCTTGTTGAGCACAACGGCGAAGTTCGGGCTGGCGCCAGGCGCGGAGCCTGCCCCGCCACTGATACTGCAGGTGGTGCCGGTGATTTCACCGGTCAGGCTGATGGTACCGTCTGCGGCAAAAGCAGGCAGCGCGGCGACGCCGGTAGCAGCCAGGAAAGCAGCGGCCAATCGGATGTTGTTCATTGCAGGTAATTCCTTATCAAGTAGCGTTAACGGGTTACGAAACGAATTTCAACAATTGAAAGACGAGGGTCGACCGTCCCGCCAGAAGTGGGCTGAAACGGCTGAGAGAGAGGCTGGAAGGGTCGGTGCTCCGAAGTCTCTTACTTTTTGCAACGATGTTTATCTTGCCAAGTTGAGACAATCGCAACAACTGACCGAATGGCTAGGTCAATTCGCGCCAAACAAGTGAGCGGCACTGCGCAATGCCAACTATCATCGGCACACACCCGTCTTTTTATTCTGTTATTGGCTGCCTCTATGCCCCGCACTGCCAAAGGCCCCCGAAGCCGAACTGCACGCGCGCTCATCAGCAGTGTCTGCGGCCTGGTTCCCGTTTTATTGGGGGTTGTGATTCTTCATTGGCAAGCCGAACGCACCCTTGAGCAAAGCACCGCCCAAACCGCGCTGGAGGCTGTGCGCCAATTCGATTTAATGCTCGACAACACCGCCCTCGCCGCCCAGGCATTGCTGCCGCTGGCCGGCCAACCGTGCGACAACGGCGCGCAACTGGCACTGCGCGAACAGGTCACGCGGCGCCCCTTTGTGCGGGCAACGACCTTGTCCTGGCAAAAAAACATCTATTGCAGCTCGTTGTTCGGCGGCAGCTACCAGTCACCGGTCAACCCGGACGATTACGTAGCGGGCACGCTGTGGTTGATGAACGGCAACCCGGTAACGCCCGATACCGCGTTGTTGGTTTACCGCCTGGTCGATGGCGATAAAGCCGCGTTTGCCTCGGTTGACGGCTATCACCTGACCAACGCCTTGCGCCTGATCAGCCGCTACGCACACCTGATCCTGCAAGTGGGAGCCAACTGGCTGGACGCTGACGGCAAGGTGCACACCACTGCAATGCCGCAGTTTGCAGTGGCCCATCAGCACCTGAACTCCGAGCGTTACCCGTACAGCGTCGATGCCGGCATGCCTGCCGGTGAGGTCTGGCGGTACATGGAGGCGCGCTACCCGGCGCTGTTCAGTCTGCTGGTGTTCTTTGGTGTGCTGGCGGGCGTGTTGGCGCACTGGCTGCAAAAGCGCTCGTCCGCGCCGACCCATGAGTTGCAGCGGGCATTGGGGGCCAATGAATTCATTCCGTATTTCCAGCCAGTGGTGCGTGGCGACACCCGCGAATGGGCCGGCTGTGAAGTATTGATGCGCTGGCGGCACCCGAAGGAAGGCTTGGTTCGCCCTGACCTGTTTATACCGTTGGCCGAACATTCGGGCCTGATCGTGCCGATGACCCGCTCGTTGCTACGCCAGACCGCTGCGCAACTGGCCCCGCATGCCGGGCGCTTCACCCCGGGCTTCCATATCGGCGTGAACATCACCGCCAGTCACTGCCAGGACCTCGACCTGGTGCAGGACTGCCGGGAGTTTCTCGCTGCGTTCGCCCCCGGCCAGGTGACGCTGGTACTGGAGTTGACCGAACGTGAACTGATTCAGCCTA
>NZ_VBVZ01000291.1 GCF_005863185.1 Pseudomonas edaphica | reverse complement strand
GGCAGGCGGCGGCGCTTCCCAACTGACCACCGGGGGCCAACTGCTCAACCGGGGGCGTTTGACCTCCAGCAGCGACCTGCGCATCAACGCCGGCAGCATCGTTAACACCGGCACGTTGGGGGCTTCACAGAACCTGGTGCTGACGGCACAAAGCCTGCTCAACGACCACGCCGCCAGCGGCATCGGCGCACGTGGTTTCCTGTTCAGTGGCCAGGATTCGACCTTCAACCTCGGCAGCCTGACCAACAACTATTCGGATATCTACAGCCTGGGCAACCTTACGGTGGCCGGTGTAGCCGCTGGCACTCTGGCGCAGAGTGTGCGTAACGTTTCTGCCAGCATCGAGAGTGTGGGCGACCTCAGACTGTCGGCCAATGACGTGGTCAACGAGCGCGAGAAATTCACCCTCAACCAGCAGCTGACCTCGGTGGGCGTGAGCATCCGTTGCACCCAGCATTGCAGCGGCGGTTGGAGCGACCGGCGCCCGGCGGTGTCCCTGAGCCGCACGGTTGAGAGTGTGATCGAAGCGAACTCGCCTTCCGCCACGATCAGTTCGGGGCGCAACATGGTGATTACCGGTCAGAACTTCACCAACCGCTATAGCGTGGTGTCGGCTGCTAACGATCTGTCGATCAGCGGCGAGAACATTCTGAACCTGGCGGCCACCGGTGGTTCCGGCTCCCAGAGCCAGGAGTACGGCGGCATTACCAAAATCTCCAAAGGCCAATACAACCAGATGGTCGCCGCGGTGCAGGCCTATAACCGTGCGCACCCGCAGGGTTCGCCGGTGGATGAGGCGGCGTTTGCGGCCTTGATGACGCGGTTCAGCCCGTCGCTGTTTCCCGGCATCAACCAGCCCATCGCGGTACAAGGCGGCACCCAGGTGGTGGCCCCGGCGATTATTCAGGCCGGTGGCAACGCTGCGCTCACCGCCAGTAAAAGCATCAACAACATCAACGTGATCAAGACCGCGCTGGCGGTTGATGGCCGTTCGCTGGACACCGGCGTAGGCGCCAACAAAACCCGGGTGGTAGTGCTCAATGCACAATTGCCGCCCGACCTTGCCCAACAGCAGGTCAACCCCTTGACCCTGCCGGGCTTCGGTTTGCCCAGCGGGCAGAACGGATTGTTTCGTTTAAGTGGCCAAAGTGGCACTACGGGGCAGGCAGGTGCTGGTAATCAGGATTGGACGCTGGGCAGCGCCAGCCTGGACCCAAGCCAACGCCAACAAGCCCTGCCTGGCGCCCACGAACGTGTGATTCAGGTGGGTGGCGCGGCGCAAGTGACCACCAACACGCGCCAAGTTGCCGTGGCTGCTCGTGAAGCCGGTGTCGTCAACGCGGTTGCCAGTGCCATTGATACCGGCGCCGTGGGCAGCGCCGATGTGCAGCCCCTGCCACCGGGTCGCACCAGTGGCGTAGACATCACCCGCGTCGATGGCATTGACGCCCGCAATCCTACGGGTGTCCCCCATCCTGCGGTCGATGGTTCGCGGCCGGGCATCGACCTGCCTGCCGTAACGCCAGGCGATAGGGTTGTGCATACGTCATCTGACGGGGCTCTCCCTGATCTGCGTGTGCCGGGCTTGTCGACCGTTGCGCGCAGTGCAGACGTTGCTGCGATCGCACCGCCGGATACCCAACTGCCGGGCCTTACCCCGGCGGCCCACGACGTACCCGTTGTCGGTAACGTACAGCCACCGCAGGTCAGCCAACCCACGGCATTGGCCAGCCAAACCATCAGCCGCGTCCAGGGGCTGCCGGAAAGTCGTGCCGTATCGCAACCGCACAAATACCTGATCGAAACCAACCCGGTACTCACCGACCTCAAGCAATTCATGAGCTCGGACTACCTGCTGCAAGGCGTGGGCTACAACCCGGACGAAAGCTGGAAGCGCCTGGGCGATGGCCTCTACGAACAGCGCTTGATTCAGCAGGCCGTGCAAGCACGCACCGGCCAACGCTTTATCGACGGCCAGACCACCGACGAAAAACTGTTCAAGTACCTGATGGACAACGCCATCAGCAGCAAGCAGCAACTGAACCTGTCGATGGGCGTCAGCCTCACCTCGCAACAGGTCGCGGCGTTGACGCATGACATCGTGTGGCTGGAAGAGCACGAAGTGAACGGTGAAAAAGTCCTGGTGCCGGTGCTGTATCTGGCCCAGGCCAACAACCGTCTTGCACCCACCGGAGCCTTGATCGCGGGTAACGACCTGAACCTGATTGCCGGCGAAAACCTGGTTAACGCCGGCACCCTGCGGGCCACCAACAACCTGTCGGCCAAGGCCGCCAACGACATGACCAACAGCGGGCTGATCGAAGCAGGCAACCGCCTGGACCTGCTGGCGGGCAACAATATCGTCAACAAAGCCGGAGGCATCATCAAAGGGCGTGATGTGACGTTGACCGCCATTAATGGCGATGTGATCAACGAACGCAGCGTGACCGGTTGGGATGACAAAGGGGCAGGGTACTCGCAGCATCGCGATTATGTGGATAGCGCTGCGCGGGTTGAGGCGGCGAATGATCTGAGTATCAAGGCGGGGCAGGACTTCTCAAACCAGGGCGCAGTGTTGCAGAGCGGGCGCGACACCACTATTCAGGCCGGGCGCGACCTGAGCTTTGGATCGGCAGAGCAGGTCATCAGCTACGCCGGAGGTCGCAACAGCAGCAGTACGGTGACCCAGCACGGTTCTTCTGTCAGCGTGGGTCGTGACCTTTCGGCCGTGTCTGGTCGGGATTTGACGGCTATTGCTAGCCAGATTGAGGCCAAACGTGATGTCGCTATGTCGGCTACTGGGGATCTGAGCCTGATCTCTGCGGCGGATGAGCAACACTCAGCGTACAACTCGAAGAAAGTTAAGGCTCAAGAAGACCATGTAAGTCAGGTGTCGACTACGGTAAAAGCCGGACGGGATGTGTCTTTGAGTGCAGGGCAGGACTTAGCCGTTACGGCTAGTCGGGTTTCCGCTGGGGATGAAGCGTATCTGTTTGCCGGTAAGGATTTGAATCTCAACACTGCCGAGGACAGCGATTACTCCTATTACTCCAAAACCAAAAAAGGATCATGGGGTAAAAAGAGTAAAAAAATGACTGAGAGTGAAAGCGATATTGCTATCAGCTCATCCATTGATGCGGGCAAGAAGGTTGTTATTTCTGCGTCTCAGGATATCAATCTTGAAGGGGCGAAAATCAACAGTGGCGGTGAGCTGCTGGCTACCGCTGGGCACGACATCAATCTGGAGGCTGCGCAAAACTATGCCAGTCAGGCCAGCGCTTCCTCCAAAAAAGGGATGTTTTCGAGTAAGTCTCGCAGCCAGTCGAGCAGTCAAACAACGCTCAATAGTACCGAGCTGGTTGCCCAGTCAATCAACTTGCGAGCGGATAACGATATTTCTCTAGAGGCTGCGGCTTTGCGGGCAGAGGGCGCCGTAAAGCTCAACGCTGGCAATGACGTTGAAATCGGCACGGCACAGGTGCAGCAAACCTCAAGCCAATCAAAGCAGTCCAGCAAAGTCGGTCTGTCCCTAACTGTTGGTATGTCTGCGACGCAGAAAGGCCAGCAGGCCCAGCAAAGTGCCTCGCAAAGCATCGGCAGTGACATCAGCGCTGATAGCTTGCAGATCACCAGCGGTCGCGATACCTCCGTGCGCGGAAGTACGTTGGTCACTGACCACGATCTGCGGATCAACACGGGACGCAATCTTGAAGTGGTCAGTGCTGAGAACAGTGAAAGCGCCAGCTCCAAGGCCAATAGCAAAAAGGTCGGAGAGGTAGGTTCCTGGTGGCAAAGTGCGACGGGTGTCGTTAAGACCAAGAAAACCGAGCAGAGCGAAACCACGCGTCAAACGGGTAGCCAGATCGCCTCGCTGGGGGGGGACGTCGGCCTTTCAGCAGGCGAGCAATACACCCAAATTGCCAGCCAGGTTGTTGCGCCTAAAGGCGACATCGATATCAAAGCCAAGCATGTGGACATCGTGGCTGGCTTCGACACCCTCAAAGCCAGCAATACGGCGAGTACCAGCCGCACGGCAATTGGCGGGACGGTCAGCGTTCCAATGGTTGACGCGTTGCGAAGCCTCCAGGGAACGGCTGAGTCGGCTCAACAAACCAGCGACGGCCGCATGCTTGCGCTGTCTGCCGTCAATGCCGCCATGAGTGCCAATGCGGCCATCGAGGGTGGCCAGGCGTTGATGGGCAAAAACCTCACTGGGGTAAAGATCAGCGTCAACTTGAGCGACAGCCGCAGCCACAGCGAGAGTGAGCAAAGTGGTCGCAACGTGGTCGGCAGCAGTGTGGTTGCAGGGGGGGACGTCAACATCACTGCCAAGGGGGCGGGCGCTGATAGCAATTTAAATGTGGTGGGCAGTCGGATTGACGCAGGAGGTGACGCCAACCTTAAGGCTGACGGCAAAATCAATCTGCTCGCTGCACAAAATACGGCACATCAGGAAAGCACCAATAACAACAGCGGCTGGAGCGCGGGTGTTGGTTTCAGTTTTGGTGGGCAGCAAAACGGGTTCACATTGGACCTGGCGGCCAACAAAGGCCGGGGTATGTCCGATGGTGATGACGTCACTCAGACCAACACGTCCGTAAAGGCTGGGCAGACGGTGCGCCTTGATAGCGCTGGGGATACTAATCTCAAGGGGGCGGTCGTTACCGGTCAGCAGGTTCGGGCCAACGTGGGCGGCGATCTCAATATCGAGAGCCTGCAAGACACCAGCACCTATCGCTCGGAACAACTGAGTGCAAACGTCGGGGTCAGCATTTGCGTACCACCGTTCTGTGTGGGCATGAGCAGTGTCAGTGGTGGCATTGGTCAGCAAAAAATGCACAGCGACTATGCCAGTGTCAGTGATCAATCGGGCATCAAGGCGCGCGACGGTGGATTCCAGATTGAGGTTAAGGGTAATACCGACCTCAAGGGCGCAATCATCGCCAGCACTGATAAAGCAGTCGCTGATGGTAAGAACACGCTCACAACAGGCACGTTAACCAGTTCGGACATCAAGAACAAAGCCGATTACGACGCCACCAGTATCAATCTGAGCGGTGGCTACAGCGCTGGCGGGAAGGTTGGCAGGGATGCGAACGGCAACGTTGATGCCACCAAGACCGGTACACCAGTGGCTGATAAAGGCGGGTTCGGCGTCAACGCCCCTGTTGCGCTGTACGCCGGTGACAGCTCCAGCAGTAAAACCTTGAGCGGTATCAGCGGCGCAGCAGTGACGGTTACTGACAGCGCCAAGCAGCAGGCGTTGACCGGCCAGACGGCCGAGCAAGCTGTGGCTGCAATCAATACTGACGTGTCCAGTGATCGAGATGGCAGTAACAAGCTAAAGCCAATTTTCGACGCGAAGGAAATTCAGGTCGGTTTCGAGATTACCGGCAAGTTTGTTCAGAACGTCGCGGCGTATCTGGAGACTCGCGCCCGTGAGGCGGATACGCTGCGTAGCGACGCTGAAAAGGAATTTGCCAAGTCCCGCGACCCTGAAGTCGACCCTAACGTACAAGCGGTTCATCGACAGAAATACCTGGACCTGAATAAACAAGCCAATGCCGTCGCCGCTGATTGGGGCGCGGGCGGTACCTATCGACAAATCGCGACCGCATTGGTCGCGGGTGCGAGCGGCAACGTAACCGGTGGTGGTGCGCAGTTTGCACAGAACATGGTCGTTAACTACGTCCAGCAACAAGGCTCGGACTACATCGGCAAACTGGTCATCAAGGGGCTGAAAGAAGGCAGCCCCGAGCACGCCAGCTTGCATGCCATTCTCGGCTGTGCCGGTGCTGCCGCCAGCAGCCAGAGCTGCTCAGCGGGCGCGCTGGGTGGTTCGGCCAGTAGTTTACTCGCAGGCCTTTTCAACGAAACCAGCCCTAACGAAACCAGCGAGGAGCGAGAGGCCAAGCGCAACATTATCGCGTCGATGGTGACCGGCATTGCTGCAATGAGCAACCCGAACGGCGCGGCGACGGCTACTAACGCTGCGATTGCGAACGTCGACAACAATTGGTTGGCGACCCAACAAATAGTCCAGATGGTCAAGGAAGTAGCAGAAGCCAAAACGCTCACCGAAAAAATGAAGGTGACGGGCAAGTGGTTATCTATTTCTGGTAGCCAAGATATGGCTTCAGCCAGCGCGCTCTTTAATAGTTTCAAAGACAGTATGGCAGGCGCTGGCATAGATACTCTGAACGGTGCAGTGGGTGTTCTGCGCGATCCAGTTGCAAGCATTGACGCTATGAACGCGTTCATATTGTCAGTGGAGGGGGAGAAGCTCTTCGGTGCGGCTGCCGCTGGCTTCAAGTCGCAAATTAGTCAGCTTCGCGATGCGCTGGTTGTTGGTGGTGATGAAAACGCCGAGAAGCTTGGTAAGCAAATGGGTGAGGCGGTGGCGTTGTACGCCCAAGTCATTGCTACCGGCGGAACAGGGGGAGCTGCTCAGGGCGCGTCAACACTTTCTAAAGCTGGCGTCGAGGTCTCTATCAATGGGTTCAAAGAGATTGCTGCAGCCACCAAGGCTGCGGGTGGTGTTGAAGGTAAGCTGGCCAAGTTTGAACGTGTAGGGCCACATCCGATCGATGTGCCCAACCACGTGCCGGTGGGCGGCCCCCAATACGTTAAAAGCGCCACGATTCAGGCCAATACGACAGTCGAACTCAGTGAGAGCGTAACGCTGCAGAGTGGGAAAGTGATTCCCAAGGGCAGCATTGTCACTGTCAGTGACGATACGATGAAGGTTGTGTACGCTGATGGGCGTAGTGAGCTTGCTTCATATTCGAAGGTGAATACGCCGCCGTTGCTGCTGACGGATGGGGCAAAAGGACCAGGGCAGGTTATCCCTGATGCAATCAATCCACCCAAGATCAGCCGGGTTGAAGACCTGTTTGGGCAGACATTTGAAAGTATCCCGCTGTCGCACCTTCCCAATTGGAAGACCGGTTCGCTTGTAAATGATGGGGTGTTGGGCGAGCAACTGGCCCTGCAAACCCTTAACGAGAAAACCGGCCTCAATTTCAAACCTCTGCAAAACAGTAGCAACCACGGCTGTGATGGCTGCGCGGTTGCGATCAATGGCGATACGATTACCGTGGTGGTGATGGATGCGAAGTCTTCGGTGAATGGCGTGAATCAGGCACGCACGCCGCATGGAGATCCGGCGACAAGATTGAGAGGGTGGTTGGATAATGGTTCTATAACCCAATCCGATCCTGCGTTGGCTACAGCATTGGAGTCCGCGTTGCAAAGCGGTAGAGTCAAAGTCCAAGGCGTTACCGTTAAAGTCGGTTTGCCAGCAGCCGGTAAAACAGGTCAAGCAGAAATTAAGGTGGAATCATGGCCCAAGAAGTAAATCAGTTTGAACGTTTGGGTGTGAACCCAAGGTGGCCATCCTACAAATCAGTACTCGCTCGCATCGCCAGAGGGCCGCATGTTGAGGACGCGTTTTATGTCAATGAGATACGCAGATACGTCACCAGGGAGGATGCAAGGCCCACTGATCCAATGATGGTTCCAAATAAAAATAATGCGACAAGTATCATCCCAGAACGAATGGTTCGGAGCAGACTTTATAAAATTCTTGCCACTGCCCAAGACAACCCGCAATGGTTGCAAGAATTGGCTCA
>NZ_VBVZ01000290.1 GCF_005863185.1 Pseudomonas edaphica | reverse complement strand
CAACTGCCGCCAACCCTTGTCCGCCTCCCACACCCGCACCTGCACATCACTGACCCCGCTCAACACCACAACCCCGCCTTTGGCCGCCGGCAACGGAAAGCGCTCCCGCGCAGGCGCCGCCGCACGGTATAGGCTGTCGCCCTTGAGCCACCAGCGCACGCGTTGCAATCCATCTCCGGCCACCGGTGCACTGCGAATCACCTCCAGCGTAAAACCCTTGCTGTCGGAGCTGCGCACCGTCACGGCGGCCAACCCGGCAGGTTTGGCGGTGTCGTCTTCGGTTGGGCCAGGCGCGCTCAGTTCCACGCTGGCGCGCAGGCTGACATCGCGTTGCAGCTGGTTCAACGCCCGCAACAGCGCTTCTGTCTGCTCCGTGCTGGCCTGCAGGTGCTGGTCGGCGCGGGTCACGCTGTCGAGCCCACGCCAGGCGATCAGGCTGACCACCGCCATCAGCATGATCGCCACCATTACTTCGATCAGGGTGAAGCCTTGCTGGGATGGGTTCATGGTTGAGTCACCACACGCATCAGCCCGGCCGCATCGCGCTGCAGGCTGAGGCTGTATTGGCCATCGGACAGCACCACGCGCACCGGCGGGCTGATCCATTCGGCGTCGAGTACGAGCACCCGCCCGGGTTCGATTGAGACCTGCATCGGCGTGTGTTCCCACGGGCGCGGGCGCAGTTGGCTGTCGCCCTTGAAGGTCTCGATACCTGAACCGTCATCACTGCGGCGGTTGAAGCCAAAGCCCTTGGCGTCGGCGCGCCAGGTGATGGGGCGCCCGTCCGCACGGGCTTCAGCCTGGGCCACTTGCAGCAGTTGGCTCAGGCGTTCGGCATCCTTGCGTAGCAGGTGCAGCGGGTCGGGCTTGATGGTCAGGCTGATGGCGGCACTGGCAATGCCGATGATCACCAGCACCACCATCAACTCGATCAGAGTAAAGCCTTGCTGTTTCATCGCCCGACTCCTGAACAACTGGTGAGCTTGTGAAATAAAAACGTGCGAATTGGCCTGTAGGCTGAAAGCACGCACAGACAGGAGGTCCCGCTCATGGCATTTGCTCTTCGATTTTCGCCCGCCCACGGTGTGCAGGCGCTGGCCTTGTTGGCGGCCCTGGCCGGGGTGGCGGTGTGGACGCCGTTGCTGCTGACATCCGCCGAGTCCCACACGCCCCAGGTCGCGCCCCAGACGCTGGCGGCGCGCAGTGACAACCCGGCGTTGCAGTGGTTTGCCAGCGCGCCCTCGGTGTTGCAGGTCAAAGTCTCGGGCGTGCTCGCCGGCGCGCGTGGCGCGGTGGCGATCCTCAGCCTTAACGATGGGCCGCCGCGCAGCTTCCTGCTCGGCGAGCGTTTGAGCCCCGGTGTGCGGCTGACGGCCATTGAAGGTGATGGCGTGGAGATCGAGCGCGGCGGCGAGAAGCTGCGCGTCAACCTCGACAAGTTGCCGGACGCGCCCGCATTACCGTCACTCACTCGGCCATGACCTGGGTCGCCAGACGCGCCAGCGGCGGCGCTTCGCGGCTGGCATCGAGCACCAGCAGGCTGACCTGAAACAGGCGACCCTCGGCGTTGATGGTCTGCTCACAGCGCAGCTTCAGTCGGCCCTGGTCACAGTCGAAGGTCTTTTTGCCGCTGCGTAGCTGTCCGCCCAACCGCAGCTCCGCCAACCGACTTTGTCCGGCCAGCAACGCGATGGATTTGTCGCGCAGCAGGCCGTTGCTCTGGGTCATCAACCCGGCCACGCGCACGGCCGCCGCCATGGCCACAGCAATGATCGCCAGCGCCACCAGCACTTCAATCAGGGTAAAGCCTTGCTCCTTGCGGCGGCTGTACATGGCGCTCTCAAAGCCGGGAAACAGGCCCGCAGACTAGCGCCGGCAGTTGACCGATTAGCGACCAAACCTCCCGAGGATTTTCAATACGACTGACATGTGTTCTTGCAACACTGCGCCACGAAATGCACCCAAGCCAAGGAATGTCGAGATGGAAATCGCGCCCCTAACGTCCCCATTGCCAGGCCCGCGCGGCCAACGTGGCTTCACCTTGATCGAGATCATGGTGGTGGTGGTCATCCTCGGGATTCTGGCGGCGATGGTGGTGCCCAAAGTGCTCGATCGGCCCGACCAGGCACGGGCCACGGCGGCCAAGCAGGATATCGGCGGGTTGATGCAGGCGCTGAAACTCTATCGGCTCGACCACGGCAGCTACCCAAGCATGAACCAGGGCTTGAAAGTGCTGGTAGAACGCCCGGCCGACGCCAAGAACAGTAACTGGCGCGCCTACCTGGAGCGCCTGCCCAACGACCCGTGGGGCAACCCTTATCACTACCTCAACCCCGGCGCCAATGGTGAGGTCGATGTGTTCTCCCTGGGTGCCGACGGCAAACCGGATGGCGACGGCGTGAATGCCGATATCGGCTCCTGGCAGTTGTAAGGCCCGCCATGAACAGGCATTCGCCCGCAGCGGCGAAGCAGCGCGGCATGGCGATTATCAGCGCGCTGCTGATCGCGGCGGTGGTGGCGGTGATCGCCGGCGCCATGCTCACACGCCAGACCGTCTTCACCCGTAGCCTTGAGGCCGAGCAGCAGCGCGTGCAGGGCCAGTGGCTGTTGCTGGGCGCGCTGGAACAGAGCCGCCTGTTACTGTGGGACGCGCGTAAAAAGGATGTGTTGACCCGCCTCGACCAGCCGTGGGCACGCGCCCAGGGCGGTGTGTTTGAAGGGCGGCTGGAGGATGAACAGGGCAAGTTCAACCTGCGCAACCTAGTCAATCGCCAGCAACAAGATGACGAGCAATTGCAGCACTTCGAGCGCTTGTGTCGGCTGATCGGCGTCGACCCGGCCCTGAGCCGTCGCATCAGCCAGCGGGTAATCGGCTCCTATGACCAGCGCGTTGTACACAAAGGCGCGTCGGATGAGCGGCTGCCGGCTAAATACCCGATGTTGCGCAGCCTCGATGACCTCAGTGGTATTGAAGGCATCGACCCACAGGTGCTGCGGCGCCTGCACGCTTTTGTCAGCGTGCTGCCCGGCAACACCTGGGTCAACGGCAATACCGCCAGCGCCGAAGTGCTCAGCGCGGTGGTGCCGCTGCTCAGCCTGTCCCAGGCCCAGGCGTTGGTGGCCGAACGCGACAGCGGGCGCTGGTTTATCAACCGTGGCGACTTTGTTAACCGTCTGCGCATGCCCCAAGTGGCGATGGATTCGGTGCAGGTGGGTATTACCAGCGAGTGGTTCCGTTTGCAGGGCCAGGCCCGTCGCGAGCAACGCCGAGTGACGATCGAGGCGTTGTTGCACCGGCCCGAAGACCGCCAGCCGCAGGTGATCTGGTCGCGGGTGGGTGTATGAAGCGTTTGCGCATTGGCTTGCCGCCACTTGATCAACTGACGGTCGACAGCCCGGTGAACTTTGCCTGGCTGGACGCTGGCAGGGTGATCGCCGAGGGCCGCGAAAGCCTGAAGCAATTGGGCAAGCCCCGCCAGCCAGTGGACTGCTTCCTGCACCCGCGTGACAGCCTGTTGACCAGCCTGGAGTTGCCGCCATTACCCGCCGCCAAAACCGCTGCCGCCGTGGCCTGCGCCGCGCAGGCATTGATTCTTGGGCCAATCGATCAGATGCAGGTGGCTCACGGCCCGCGTGGCAGCGACGGTCTTGTGCAGGTGGCCTGGGTGCCCAAGGCCGGGCTGGCGCAACTGAGCCAGGTACTGGCGCAGGTGCCGCTCAAGCTACGCGGCCTGTACCCGGCGCCGTATGCCTTGCCGGTGGCCACGGCGGCGCTGGACGATGGGCATTTGCTCACGCGACATAGCCTGCAACAAGCCACCGTGCATCCACTGGGGCAACACGCCCTGGATCAAACCCTTGATGTGCAGTTGGTCGAGGCCGCGCAGCGCTGGAGCGGCGCAGTGCCCGCCTGGGGTTTGCAGGGGCAGTTCAATCAACGTGCTACCGGCGGCTGGGGCAGGGCGCTGGCCTGTGCGGCGCTGGCCGTCGTTATCTGGACCGTTGGCCTGAACCTGTACGCCGCCCGCCAGGCCGAAGAAGGCCAGCGGCTGAAGGCGCTGATGAGCCAACAGGTGCGCCAGGCCTTTCCCGAGCTGCCGGTGATCCTCAACCCTCTGCAGCAGGTGCGCCAACAGTTGGCGGCGCGGCAAAGCGGGGCGGCGGCTGATCCCGGCCAACGCTTTACCAGCCTGCTGCAACTGGCGGGCAGCCACTTGCCGTTTATGGTCGGCAGTGTCGACAGCCTGAGCTTTGAGCAGGGCCGTTTGCACCTGGGCCTGTTGGCCGACAGCCATAGCCCGGCGGCGCAAGGCGACTGGCAGGCGGCGTTGGCGGAAGCCGGTTTTGCCGCGACCCGTGATGAGCAAGGTTGGACCCTGGGGCCGGCAGACAACACCGTCACCCCGGAGGAGGACGACGATGAATAAGTGGCAGCAGATGCGCAGTCAGTCCCAGGTGTTCTGGACTGGCCTGGCCGTGCGTGAAAGACGCATGTTGGCCGGTGCCGGGCTGATCCTGGCGAGCCTGCTGACCTGGCTGGTGCTGGTTCAGCCGGCGCTAAAAAAAATCGACTATTGGCAGGTCGAAACCCCGAAGCTGCGCTCCCAGGCCGAAGCCTTGCAGGTGCTGTTGCAGGGCGTCGCGGCGCCGCGTCAGGCGGATGAAACCGCGCTGCGCCAAGCCCTCGACGGCGCCGGCCTGCAAGGTCATTACCAACTGCAGGCGCTGGCTCCTGGTGGCTGGCGGCTGACCTTCGAGAAGGCCCCGGCCGACCTTGTGGTGGACTGGCTGCTGGGTAACCCCCGTTCGTTTTCTTTGGAAGTGTCCGAGGCACGCTTGCAACGCGCCCCGGATACCGTCGACAACTCGGCCGGCACTGTGTCCGGGACCGTTCGCATGGATCAGGCGCTTGGCGCTAAGGAAGCTTCATGAAGTGGTCAGTCCCCAACTCCGCGCCTTTTCGCAAAGTCGCGCCGCTGCTATTGCTGGCCCTGAGCGCGTGCAGTAACCCGCAGTCACCCAAGCCTTTGCTGGTGGACAGCGAGCTGGGCCAGCCATTGGCCGACACGCGGCGCGGCGGCGAAACCGTGCTGGACCGCCAGCGCGAACCCGCGCCGGCCCCCCGCGTGCAGCACCCGGTGACCAACAGCGCCCGTGGCCATGCCCCGGCGGTGCTCAAGGCGCGCAACCCGCTGGGTGACCAGCCGGTACAGCTGAATTTTGTGGACGCCGATATCCAGGCGGTGGTGCGTGCCTTGTCCCGCGCCACCGGCCAGCAATTTCTGGTGGACCCGCGTGTAAAGGGCAACCTCACGTTGGTCAGCGAAGGCCAGGTGCCGGCGCATCAGGCCTACGAGATGCTGCTGGCGGCGCTGCGCATGCAGGGCTTCAGCGTGGTGGATGTGGGCGGCGTCGCCCAGGTGGTGCCCGAGGCCGATGCCAAGCTGCTCGGCGGGCCGATCTACAGCGCCGGCAGCAGCGGCATGCAGACGCGTACCTTTCGGCTGCAATATGAAAATGCGGTCAACCTGATTCCGGTGCTGCGTCCCATTGTGTCGCCGAATAACCCGATCAACGCCTACCCCGGCAACAACAGCATCGTCATCACTGACTATGCTGAAAACCTGGCGCGGGTGGCGCAGATTATCGACGGCATCGACACGCCCAGCGCTATCGACACCGATGTGGTGAAGATCCAGAACGGCATCGCCGTCGATATCGCGGCCATGGTCGCTGAATTGCTGGAAACCCAGGGTGCCGACCAGACGCAAAAGATCAACGTGGTGGGCGACCCGCGTTCCAACTCGATCATCATTCGTTCCGGCAGCCCCGAGCGCACAGAGCTGGCGCGTAACCTGATCTACAAACTCGACAATGCCCAGAGCAACCCGAGCAATATGCACGTGGTGTACCTGCGCAACGCCCAGGCGGGCAAGCTGGCGCAGTCGTTGCGCGGGCTGTTGACCGGTGAGAGCGAGTCCGGGGTCAGCGATGAGGCCCGTGGCAAACTCAGCTCGATGGGCGGCGGCTCCCAGAATAACCAGGGCAGTAATACTCAGAACAGCAGCGGCGCGCCCACCGGCAGTGGTGTGCAGTCGTCGGGCTACGGCCAGTCGAGCAGTTCGGGCAGCAGCGCCAACAGCAGCACCCCCAGCGATCAGAACACTGCGTTCAGCGCTGGTGGTGTGACGATCCAGGCGGACGCTACCACCAACACCTTGCTGATCTCCGCGCCCGACCCGCTGTACCGCAACCTGCGCGAAGTGATCGACATGCTCGACCAGCGCCGCGCCCAGGTGGTGATCGAAAGCCTGATCGTTGAAGTCAGCGAAGATGACGCCAGTGAGTTCGGCGTGCAATGGCAGGCAGGCAATCTTGGCGGCAAGGGCGGTTTTGGCGGCGTTAACCTGGGCGGCAGTGGGCTGGTCACCACCGGCAAGACCAGCATTGATGTGTTGCCCAAAGGGCTGAATATCGGCTTGGTCAACGGCAGCGTGGATATTCCGGGGATCGGCAAGGTGCTCGACCTCAAGGTGCTGGCCCGCGCCCTCAAGAGCAAAGGCGGCACCAACGTGCTGTCCACGCCGAACCTGCTGACCCTGGACAACGAAGCAGCGAGCATTTTTGTCGGCCAGACCATTCCGTTTGTCACCGGCAGTTATGTCACCGGGGGCGGCGGCACCAGCAACAACCCGTTCCAGACCGTACAGCGCGAAGAGGTGGGGCTGAAGCTGAACGTGCGGCCGCAGATTTCCGAAGGCGGCACGGTGAAGCTGGATATTTACCAGGAGGTCAGCAGCGTCGACACGCGCGCCTCGGTGGAGGCGGGCACGGTGACCCAAAAACGCGCGATCGACACCAGTATTTTGCTGGATGACGGGCAAATCATGGTGCTCGGCGGGTTGCTGCAGGACGGCTATAGCCAGAGCAATGACGCGGTACCGTGGCTGGCGGATATCCCTGGGTTGGGGGCGCTGTTTCGCAATGAAAAGCGCAGCGTCACCAAGACCAATCTGATGGTGTTTTTACGCCCCTACATTATTCGCGACAGTGGCGCTGGGCGCAGTATCACCTTGAACCGCTATGAATTCATGCGCCGCGCCCAGGGCGGGTTGCAGCCGGAGCACAGTTGGGCGCTGCCGGATGTGCAGGCGCCGCAGTTGCCTTCGGTGGAGAAGGCGATTCCCGGGGCGCAGCAGCAGGGGCCAAGGGCGGTGATTCGGGCAGTGCCGGTTTCGCAGGTGCGGCCGTGATCTACCTGAAGTATGAAGATCAAACTGTGGGAGCTGGCTTGCCTGCAATGGCGGTGGGTCAGTTGAACATTTTTCAGCTGAAAGTCCGCTATCGCAGGCAAGCCAGCTCCCACATGTACGGTGGTGTATGAGTTTGCTCCCCTACGTCTGGGCCAAATCCCAGCGCATCCTCCTGCGCCCCGGCGATGAAGGCAGGGTGCTGACGGTTTGCCCCTCAACCCCCGGCTGGTCGATCAGCGAGGTCCAGCGCCAGTTCGGCCAATCACGCCTGGAGCATGTGCGCGACGACGAACTCGACGGCCTGCTCACCAGTGCCTATGCCGACACCGGCAGTGCGGCGGCGGTGGTTGGCGCGGCTGAGAACGAAGTCGACCTCGACCGCCTGATGCAGAACATGCCCGAAGT
>NZ_VBVZ01000028.1 GCF_005863185.1 Pseudomonas edaphica | reverse complement strand
TTTCAAAGTCCATGTAGAAGTAGCTGGCCGCCAGGTTGATCTCATGGCTGACCGGCCCGGTATGCAACCAACTGCGCACCCCGGCGGTGGCGGTGCGCACGTTTTCATCGCGGGTGAAATCCCGTGGCAATACGCTGAAATCCCCGGCGTTGTTGGTGACGGACACCGCGTGACGCAAGAAGTCGTGGTTGCTTTTACGCGCGCCGACGCCGCCATACAGCATCACGTTATCGCTGAGGTCGAACTCGCCGTTAACCGTGCCGAAGGTGTCATCGGTACGGGCTTTGCTCCAGGGCTGTGCGTAGTTATGCCGTACGTCATTGGCACTCGGCACCCTGGCATTGGCGCCGACTTGTACACGTTCTTGCGGCGCGTCCGTGTCGCGCTCGGTGTGGCCGACATCCGTGGAAAGGCGCAGGCGCTCGCCGCGAAAATCCAGGCCCAGCACGGCCATTTCACGGTCGACGCTCTGGTGATCCCATTCGGTATCGCCGGACTGCTTCACGCCATTGAAACGAATGCCGAACTTATTGTCCTCACCAAAGCGCCGCCCCACGTCCACCGCGCCACCGGCCTGGCTGCCGGACGCCCAGGTGCCGGTCAGCGAGGTAATGTCCTTGTCGGTGGCGCGCTTGGGCACCACATTGATCCCGCCGCCCACGCTGCCGCGCGGCGAGATGCCGTTGATCAACTGGCTCGGGCCTTTGAGGATGTCGACGCGCTCGGCCATTTCCATGTCGATGGTGTACGTCGGCAGTACGCCATAGAGGCCGTTGTAAGCCACATCACTGTTGAACAGGCTGAACCCGCGAATGGTGAACTGCTCGTAGCGCCCGCCCGCCGGGTTGGTGGCGCGCACCGAAGGGTCGCTGGCGACCAGGTCGCCGAGGGTACGCGCCTGCTGGTTCTTCACCGCCTCGGCGGTATAGGTGGTCATGCTGAACGGGGTTTCCATAAAGTCCCGTGAGCCGAGCAGGCCTTGCGAGCCACGCCGCGCCACCTGGCCACCGGCATAGGTATCGCCATCGGCCAACCCAGTGGTACCGACGATGGACGTGGGTGCCAGTTGCAGGCTGCCGCTTTCCGGCACCGGCATCAGCCTGTAGGCCTGCGTGCCCATCGGTTGCAGCTGCAGGCCCGAGCCCGTCAGCAACTGCGCAAAGCCCTCCTCCACGCCGTATTCACCCGACAAGCCGGCGCTGCTGCGACCGCTGACCAGCGCCGGGTCCACCGACAGGTTGACCCCGGCGAGCCCGGCGAAGCGGGTCAATGCGGCGCTCAGGCTACCGGCCGGCACCTGGTAACTGCGGCGGGCGGTGCTGTCTTCGGCATAGCTGAGCGGGACAAATAACGGGCTGGCACTGAGGCTCAGCATCAGGCTCAGGTTCAGCAACGGGCGCAAGCGCATGGGTCGGACTGCGGGCATGGGGAGTAGCTCTCGATTTTGTTCACTTGCCTGGAATGACAGGCGAGGCGCAAAAAAGGGACAGGGGTTGGCGATTTTTTTCAGCAGATAAAGCCTTCGTCTTGCATAGAGGGCAGCCATTGCTCACGATGTCGCCTGATTTCAATCTCTGCATAAAGGCTCACCGCATGAAGTTATTGCGTAAATGGCGCGAAAAAAAAGCGCGCAAGGCAATACGCGCGCTCTCCCCGCTGGAGCGCTCGACGCAAAAACTGCGCAACCGCTATCCAAACTACAGCTTTGGCATAGGCACCTACGGCGATTTGAAGGTGCACGACTGGCATGAAGGCACGACCCTGCGTGTCGGCGCCTACACCTCGATTGCCGGCAATGTGGAAGTGTATTTGGGCGGCCATCATCGCACCGACTGGCTCAGTTGCTACCCCTTCCCCGCCAAGATGAAAAGCCTCGCGCACATTACCGACTTTGGTGGAAGCAAAGGCGACGTGATCATTGGCAATGATTGCTGGATCAGCTCCCACGCGAAGATTCTGTCGGGCGTGACCATCGGCAATGGCGCAGTCGTGGCGGCAGGCGCGATTGTGACCAAGGATGTGGCGCCTTACGCCATCGTCGGCGGCAACCCGGCCAAACATATCCGTTGGCGTTTTGATGAATCGACTCGGCTGATCCTTGAGCAATCCGCCTGGTGGGACTGGCCGGAGGCGGAGGTGCGTGAGGTCGCGCATTTGCTCTGCAGTACGGATATCGGGCCGTTTGTGGAGTACCTCAGCCAGCGCGGGCGTTCGGCTGGCTGAAGCCTTCAGCGCTTGACCCAATCCAGATCCACGGCACCTTGAATGCCATCGACCTGGCCTTTGCTGCTGTGCTGCCACCAGTGCCAGCGCTTGCCGTGGCTACGCCAGGTTTCGGGCACCGTCGGCTGCTTGGCATCCCAGTGGGCGATCCACAACGGGCACCGGCTGAAATCGTACTTGCGCCACGCCACACGGTCAGCCCAGATGCTGGGTGACGTGTAGATGTAGGGATGGGCGCCATCGAGCACCTGCGTGCTGAGCAGCATTACCAGTTCGTACAAGGCATCGGCCATCTGATCCGGGCTCGCCGTTTCGTTGCGCGAGGTTTCTACATCAATGGCCAGGATGTGCTTCCCGACCTCGAAGTTGGCCTCGCAGAGCCGTTGCCGAATATTGGCCAGTTGTTCGCCGGGGGTACTGCTCAGTGCACGAAAGTAGTGGTAAACCCCCGCAGTCAAACCGTGGGCCAGCATCCCGGCAAAGTTTGTTGCAAACCGAGGGTCAGTGTAGGTGCCCCCTTCGGTCATCTTCACAATGGCATGGGTGACACCGGCTGACGCGACGCGGCGCCAGTCGATCTCTCCTTGCCAGCGCGATACATCAATGCCACGAGCATGGGTGGTAGGGGTTTGCTGTTCACAACTCATGAGTTTCTCCAAGACGCTGGGTGCTTTATGCAACCTTTCATCTCGGATACTTTCATCCTTAGGCGCCGAAAATCCGTATATATGTACTACCTGCGTAGGGATGTCTAGGGTATGGCAGAGGGTATAACGGTGAAGGATTGGGGCGTTACCCCAAAAGCGCGCGCATGAAAAAGCCCAATCTTTTCAGATTGGGCTTGATCGAGAATATGGTCGGGACGGAGTGATTCGAACACTCGACCCCTAGCACCCCATGCTAGCGGACGTTCTGAAAAGCCTTGAACAGCAACACCTTACGTAGGCGCCCACTGCAATCGACGCCTAACGATGTTGAACGGTGATTAACGAATCCCCGCAAATCTCCCTACAGGCTTTCTTCCAGAAAGTCCCTGCCCACGGCGTCCTGCTGACCGAACACAAAACCACAAATAATGCCGACTGCTAAGCTGTTCACTCCACTAGAGGAACGCCAATGCCAAACTCAGACCTACTCCCCTCGCTGCTCTCAAAGTTGTACGAAAACCAACTGGCTCTTGAAGCTTCCATCGTGGAGATAGCGAACTGGGTAGAGCAGCGCGGCTCTGCCGACGTGGCTGAGAATGTGCGCGGCCCCTTGCACACCATCGACGAGAACGAAGAATTCATCAAGCTGACCCTGGCCGTTCTCATGGCGCCAGACTAACTGCCTCTCGTCGCCTCGAATCGCGGCCCGGCAATACCTCGATTACTGTTCGCATATACAGTATTTGAGTTTGCCCACCATGAAGCTCGACAAAAACACCTGCGAGTGGCTTGGATGCCCTACGCCCCTGGAAATGTATCAGCACCAGTGCGCCCTGCTCGAGGACGAGCTGACCGCGACCCAGAAACGGCTGACCGAGGCGCGCCGGAACATTGCCGGGCTGGTGCAGATGTGCGACCTGCTCGCTACCAGCAAGGCTGCGGCCGAGACTGAACTCAAGAAGGCGCTCGACAACATCGCCCGACTGAATCATGAAGCGTGGGAATTGGAAGGCGAGGCCCGTGCCCTCAATTCGGTCTCCGGCCAGCGGGATCTGCTGCTCAGGGAGAATCAGCGCCTATTGCTGGAACTGAGCGTACTCAGGGGACCGCAGCCCTGACAGATTGGTAGCTCCGCTCGCAAGTCAGGCCGGCTATTCGGGCGCGGTCATAAGCTGCCGCCAGCTCTCCCGCTCTTTTGTCAGCCCGCTGGAGCAGGTCGGAGAGCACCATGGCGGCGCGGGTGGTTGACGCGCCTCGCTGGGCAACTCCGGGATCGCCGCAGGCAGTGGCGGCAAACTTACCGGCTTCGATGTGCAAGCTGTCACCAGCAGCATCAGCAGTGCCGGCATCAACAGCTGCAGCTTTGTTTTGTTCTCGCGCATCGCTTGCTTCCTTATTCACTGCCGACTGCCGGCGCTGTTCTTCTTCTCGGGCCACGCGCCCAGCCTCACTGATGGCAAGCGCCTGGGCCTCGCCCAATACCGCCAGCTTCTTACCGAAGCGCCAATCTTGAGCAAGCCAAGTAGCGCCGGCGGCACTGGCCATTAGCGCCAGGACCAGCAACACAAGCCCAGCCAGCTTCTGCACCGGCGTCATGCCAGCACCTTCAGCGCCCTGTCGTACAGCTCCTGGCGATCGGCCTTACCGGTGAGCCCGCCGTTGATGCGCCGGGTGATCTTCACGAAGTCGCCATTATCAGCAAGGGTATTCAGTCCATTGATCTTCCAGAACCAAGCCGCCGACGCGGCCGCCCACTGCGGTAGCTCCAACAATTCGGGCTTGCTGATCAGGTCCAGGCCCAGAGCCTCACCGCACGCGGCATAGTTCGCCCGGCCGGTAATCTGGATCAGTCCACGGCCACGAAACTTGGAGCCATCACCTTTAACGGTGTTGCCCAGGTCAGCACGGCCTTCATAGCCGAGTTGCTGCGCGGTTGGCCCCCAGATCTCGCGCACGTAGCGCAGCTGGCCAGACTCATGCCCGACCTGGGCAATGAATGCGGCTACCCGCAGCGTGCCGACGATGGCGTAGCGGTTCATGGCGGTGTTCAGCACAGGAACAAAAACGCCGGCTTGGTGGCCGGCGTTCGGGAGGATCTGTAGTAACTGCTGCTCGGTAGACGGCATACTTTTCTCCAGGCGAGAAAAAGCCCGCTTCTGGCGGGGAATTTTCTTTTGCATGTATATTTAACAGCAGCAACCAATAGATTTAATTATTTAGACATCTAGAAAATAAAATATCCAACCAACAATAAATCTACTTAACTCTGTTGCCTCTCCTTGCCTTACGCTGACTCTTCTTTTTTTCTTTAGAAAACTTAGCGTCTTTTTTCTGCTTTTGACGAGAAAAATAGAACTCATCTTTTCTGTTATCTGCCAAGGTTCCTGAGATCTCACCCACCCAAGGACTTAGCTTGCTCCAGTTGGCTGCGCTACGTGTATGCGCGTTAGTTCTTATACGCTCCAACCATTTATGCCAAATAGCGTCAACCTCTTTAACGCCAGATGACCCAATATAAATCTTCTCCATCTCCATCACAAAACTAGTCAAGATCACTACGCGCTCGACCTTACTCTTATAGCCCTCAGGAACTGCGTATTTAGAAACTGACAACTCGGCAGACAACCCTCCAACCTTGCTACATATATCATACAACCTATCAGAAATTTCAGGATGCGTTCCACTATGCTGTATATCAGGAAACCCCCTAACCCCCCAGTAGACATAAAATACAACCATCTTCCTTATTAGCATATCGTCAACAAGCCCAGCAAAAATCTTTTGCATGTAGCGATATATTCCGGCCACTGCGCACAGATCAGCGTCAAACTCCGTAGCTTTATCTATATCTTCTTTAGACAAGCTCAAAGCAGAACGTTTTCGCTGCGGGGTTAGAGAGTGATCAACTAAAGCTGCCGACAAGACACTTGCGCATACGCTGTCATGCTTTCTATAAAGATGGACATACTCATGAGACAAAGCCCATGCCAAGCCCAAGTCAAGTACTAGATTGAATCCAAATATGTTAGGTGCCCCTGGCAAAACCTTTGATATATCTGGATACTTAGCAGCCATATAGTGATCAATTAGACCAGTACTAAACCTAATACAATTCATCCCCTCAGAGGCAACTGCCTGAACCGTATCTTCCTCATAAACCTGTAACCAGGGCATCTCCTCTTGAATTCCAAAAACACTTCTATGGTGTTGTATACATGACAACGCAGCGGCTAAGGCATTCTCTATTGCCCCCCTTCTTTCTAGATCTTGGATAGACCCTAAGAATTCTTGTAATTCCATTAGTGCTCCTCCCTGTTTAATTTTTTTCAGAAAGGTAATCTACAATACAGGCGCCAGAGTAGCTATAGCCATCGAATATACTGCTGAGCGCCGGATTTCCGTCGCGGTGCTTCTTGCCCGTATCTGTGATGACGGCGAACATTTTGTCATCGGGTGTCACTTCCAGGCGATTCTTTTTTGGCTTGTAGATGAAATGGTGCTGAAGCCCGTAAACAGCCAAGCCGCTCACGCCCAGTCGCAAGCCAGGCGCCCACCACTTTAAGTGGCGGGCGCCCAGCGTCAGCTCCGCTTGATTAAGTCGGCATCCAGCGCATACCAGATAGCGAAACTTCTGTCGGTGTGCCAGATACCTCCTTAATCGATACATTGCCACCGATCCCCACAACCACCCGAATCGAACCGGTATTGCAGGATAGCTGGAAGACCTCACCAAGTATCGGAGCGCCATTTGGTACTGCGGAGAACACACTAAATAACACTGTGTTCGCAACTAGCGTACCCGGCCGCAGCAATCCTCTCGCGCTAATGAAGCCGGACTCCTCAATAATGAGCTGAGCGACCATCCAGTTGGGGGCGTCGAAGTTCGACCATCCATTTTGTAGTGTGAGGTTGTAGCCAGCCCCCGTGAACAAGGTCCATGCGCCAGGCGCAGACGTAAGCGAATTTCGACGGTGTACCTTAGTGATCGATCGGTTAAACGGTGTGACCTCTTGAGTGACGATACCGTCCGCGTGCTTTTCAGAAACAACCATGCCATCTGATGGCCAGTCGGTTGAAGCAGTCCTATAGATTGCCCGACCATATGGCATATTTTCCGGCGGCGCCAACGCAGTGAGCATCGTGTGAGATGCGGCAATATTTCGATAGTTGTTAGCCATTCTTTGGCTGAGGTTGTCCGGGAAAATATTTCTCGCAAGCTCGCCCCATATCCACATGTTGCCAAAATTATTTGGATGGATATGGGTGTCTACGGGCGGCGAACCATACGGAAGCGTATCCATCCACAGATGGGCAGCATTCTTGGAGTCCCGCAAGAATGCGTACGTATCAAAAAAGTAGCATTGGTACATACGCGCAAGCTTTCTATAAACCGGGGCGATACGCTCGCACCATAACTGCGACCTACCATTCACCCAGTCGTTCGTGCTGTTCGCCCCCTTCAGAATAATTGTTAGGCTTTGAACATTTCGCGCAGCGCGAATAGCTGCAAGCTTGGCTGACATGTTGTTGAAAAACGCTTCTTCATCACCAGCGGCTGGGTCATTAGTACCGTAACCTACGATAAGGCAGTGGGTCGAGGTGTCTGCGATAATCTGAGACGTATCCCATTGCGGCGATGCTGATCCGCTAACAGCCAAATTATTGATTAGGATACCAACCAAGCCCCGATCTAAGCCTTGATCACTTAGTACTCCGGCTGGTGTATATGGGGCAACACTATTGACCCCTACCACAGTGCTGTCACCGACCATCATTATCTTGACGGCATTGTGGCTAGATATCTCGTTGTGCAGCGCATAAAGATATTCATTACCTAACTGGTAGCTGAGCCTGTCCGCGTAACTACTCAAGATATCAAAGGTAGATGAATCTGCAGGGTTTGGTGTTTCTACAAGATCGCCGCCATGGAACGTAACACCGGTTGGGTTGGATACAATGCCTGTATTATTTTGCCCAGCCGGAACAAGCACCCTTCTATCTTTTGAGGCTCGGCACTCGACAAGCGCTGCTGCTACCGCAGTAGTGTTGTCTGTATTTGGCGCACCACCATAGTCCGGCAATGAAAGGGTCTCGCGATCCTTGCTCTGCTGGTCTCGGAAAGAAGCGTTCACCCCTCTCTGTTGAAAACCAACGGAGGCCGAGCCTGAGCGGGATGCAAGCATTTGACGCAGCGAATCATCACCGTTAGCAATCCACTTTGCTGAATCCGCAGGGAAGGTAGTGGTAACGAACGGCAGCGAGGCCTCTTTTGGTCGGTACAGCTCACCGTTATAAACCACGGTTTGAGTTGTGCGAGTAATGCTGATGCCTGGGGCGTAAGGCACAGGCACCTCATACCCGCTGCTTTGCAGAAACTGCTGAAACTCGGCACTTCTCTGAACTTGGGCGGCGTTATGCTCCGCTGTCATACCTGCCCAGGTTTTCAGAGTCTTCCCAAGCCGGCCAAACCATGTGAGGTCTGAGCTATTTACCAGCTTGTCGATGATCGCCGCGTTGTCTTTCAGGTCGCGCGGATCTGTCGAGCCGTTTGGTTCTAAAGGGTTTCCGGTATTAAAGGCCATGGTTTTCCCCGAGGCAAAAAAAAGCCCGCTCAGTGGCGGGCCTTGAAAGGTTTGATATCTAAGTTGCTGCGGGTGGGTAGTTGTCGTCGTCCGCGTAAAACACCGGGGAATACTCGGTCGCTGTGACGGCGCAGGACCCGTCCTGATTCGGGGTTATCTCGGTGATCATCGCCGGGTAGCCGACTTGTTCGCTTGGCCCGAACAAGAACCTTGCGGGCTCGATGCTCAGGTCGGTGACGATATCGAAGTCGATTGCATTAAGCGGCACCAGCACCTGGTGAAAGCCAGCATCCTTCGGCTCAAAAAGGCTTGTGACCGTGCCGTCGTGCCGCCGGATAACGGCGCGCGGCGCAACCATCGACCAGTCCATCTCTTCGCTCAGCGTGAGTAGGTACTGGCCGTCGAGCGCCTCCACTGCGGTGATCAGTGCGCTACTGGTGGTGTTCGGGATGTCATCGGCCAGCGTGATGTGGTCGATGTCGTCAAACACCAGTGCATCCATCTCGGTATCGACGCTGTAGCCCCAGCGCGAGAACTGATACTTGCGCAGCTGTCTCATGCCGATGCGCCAGGCGCGTGTTTCGTCTGAAACCCCGTCCAGCTGGATTTTGTCTACCTTGAGCCCAAGGCTTCCAGACAGCCGGCAGGGCCTCGTTTCCTTGCGATTGGTGTACTGGTCGATATATTCAACATCCACCCCGTCGAAGTCGTCAGGGCTTGGCGCGGTAAAGCTGGCCTGTAGCTCGCTGGTCATTTCGTGCGGCGTGATGACCCCGCGCGGCGGCTGAATGCCTTCACGCTTTACGCTGAGCAACCCATTGCCGCTGGAAAGGTGCGACATGCCGGCAGTGAAGATGCCCTGCAAGACCTCCCGAACCGCCGTTGGCTTTTCGTGCGCCATGTCGTAGAGCTCGCTGCGCGGCGTCCAGTAGTCCTGGTCCACCGCATTTAGCGCATCCATGTCGATCAGCGATTCATCGATCCCGAGCCCCTGACAAACATGCAGCGCTGCCCCTTTGATGGATCGCGCCGGAGCATTGTCGTAGATGCGAGTCGGCACACAGTTGATCTGCCGTTCCGATTGGGCGCTGAGGCGGTCGCCACCACGGATATCCATGGTGATGACGGTGATCCCCTCGTAAGAGCCTGGATCAGGTAACAGCGTGCGCAGGCCGTACCATTGGATCGCGTCACGCACCTGGCCGCCCTCGACCGGCTGAACCCGTCGCATTTGGAACTCAGGGCGCAGCGGGTAAGGAAACACCACCCCATGGGTGAATCCGATCTGGTCTGGGGTTGCGTCGGTATATGTGTGGGTGATTGTTGTCCAAGCTCCGCCTACCGCAGAATCCCTCCACCGCACCTCGATGGACTTGGTGAGCATTTTTATATTGCCGGACTTGCTGTAGTAGCAGAGTCCCTGGCTCAGGAAGACATCGTATTCAGCCTGGGTTGCCAGTTCGTATTCTGGGCAGCCCATGAACGAACCGATCCAGTTGCCAGCCCCGCCGCTTCCAGACAACGAGAAATCAAGCAGGGTTCTGGCGGTGAATCCAGCCCAGGCATTGTCGACCACGCCCGCATCAGTGATTCGTTTCACCGTGGCGGTGAGACCTGAAACCGACACGATTTGAAACCTGTAGCCTCGGTAGGCAAGCGAAAGCCGTTGCTGGCCGGCAGCGACACCAGAGAAGGGAGTGCCGTTATCAAAGCTCAGCGTGACGCTCGCAAGCTGCTCAGGGGTACCGCCTGCGGAAGCAGTGCCGACGGTATAGGTCGGCCCAGAGCCGAAGATCGCCACCGGCGCGCTGGTTTGCGAGATCGGGCCACCTTTATAAGGGCTGAGCGGCTCAATCAGGCGAAGCCGGCCGGAACTGTCTTGCGCCACAAGACCGGTGCCCGACAACTGGGAAGTGATCGTCGAAACAAGCCCGCTCATGTTCACATAGTTGGTGTTCAGGGATATGGTTTTGGTGACTCCCTGAAAGGTCACAGACCATACCACCGCGCCCGACGTGAAGTCGTAGCCGGACGGGGATGCGCTGCCTGTAACCATAGACGGTGATCCGCCAACCCCTGGGACTGGCGCGACATAAGGAGTCACGCTTGCCACCGTCAAATCGATTTCTGAATCGCTACCCAGCGTTACCTTCATGCCAACGAACGGTGCAAGGTCGGACAAGGCGCCGGCGATTCGGCTGTACGAGCCTGCGGTCGTTACCGTGAATGTGTCAGGCGTGACCAGTCGAACGACAGTGCCGGTGTCCCACGCGTCAGGGAATCGGGGACTGTTACCCAGCAAGGAAACTGTATTCCCGCTGATCAGCATGGAGTCAGCCAAAGCGGCTGCCTCTGTGGGTGCGGTGCTCGAAAGGTCAAGGCCCGCGGTACCAGCGTTTGTTCCGCCAACCTCCGTGGCCGGGTACCAGTTTCTGGCGCGAGAATCACCCAAAAGTGATGCGCCCGGCTCGTAAATTTTGTAATTCAGGTCGGAACCAAACGCCGCAAAGGGCGTGTCGCCAACCTTAAGCGTGCTGGGAGGAATCGAATTACGCCCCCGGCCAACGGACATGGCCAGAGTTGTTACCATCGTCCGCTTGTTTACAAATCGCGTTACTGGCGGCACCAGCAGGTCGGGATAGACCTTGGCCATGCCAAGCACTTCGCGGATTGGCGAGTTCAGCTTGGCGTGGTTGCCTGTGGCAGTGGCCGCGTCAATGTCGTCGCCTTGCTGTTGCTTGGCGGCCTTGGCCTTCGGCATGGTGAGGATCAGCACAATCGAAATAGCAGCCAAAGCTACCGCCGCCCAGGCCGCAGCCGCAGCGCCCACTGCACGCGCCTCTGGAAATATCTTCACATCCGTGTCGCGATCAATGACGGTCACTGACCACTGATCCACCGGCACCAGGACGCCCTCTAATTCAATGCAGATTGGGTGAACTGCATTGATATCGAAACCTTTAGCGTTCGCCGAAAGCCAACCTGCGAGGGTGGCCGGCTCTTTAACCTGGTGCGACTCCAGCGGCACGCAGTCGCCTTCTTTGACACCAATGCGGGATGGGTAAATTTCAATCACTTGTAATACTCCACCCGCACGAAGCGGCGCTTGAGCCTGTGCAGAGGCAGGCAGATTGTGCGTTGCTTTTCGGTGATCTCCATTGCCTCAAGTGAGGCGCCGCAGCGAATCACAACGCCTACGTGACGCATCTCGCTACCCTGGTAGAGCGCAATCAGCGCACCCTCTTCCGGCTCGCATGGCGTGAGAGTGGGAAACCATTTGCCAGCCACCTCAACCATCGAGCCGTCGCCGGCGCGAATATCAGCCCACTCTGGCCAGTCGGGCAGGCCGAGGTCGCGGCGAACCTCAAGGACCAACCCATAGCAGTCAACAAACGGCCACACTCTCCCGCCCTCGAGGTACTGGCCCTCGATGTATTTTTCGTGATCGATCATTATTGGTACCGCATGCCTGGGGCGAAATCGCCGGTGTAGTAGTTGCGGAGCCAGAGGGTTTCGAGCAGGTTGAAGTAGCCGGCCACGATCTGGGCTTCGGTTGCGGTGACCGAGCCGCTCTTGACCTTGTAACGCAGGATCTTCGACGGATAGGCCAGGTCGGTGCTGATGTACTCCCTGTACACCAGGTTGATCTCACGGCGCTCCCTAAGGGCCGCGCGCAGGAACCCGGAGACGCTTCCATCGATGTTGCATAGCGCAAACTTCAGGTCCTGCTTTCCATCGCTACCGCGCTTTGGCAGAGCAATCGATATACCGCAGGCGAGAAACGTCGCCATGCCGCCGGTCTCAAGCCCGACCACTAAATCCTCAAATCCATCCGTGAGAAAGTGATGGGCCACACCGTCCGTGACCTCAAGCGTTCCATGGAGAATTTCCGTGCCGCCGCTTGAATAAAGCCGGTTTAGTACAAAGCTCGTCATGATGGCCAGTCCTTGTTCACAGCCAGGTCAATCAAGTTCATGTTCAGCAGATATTCAGGCGCGTAAATGGCCCAGCCACCGGTGAGAATTGGTCGCTCCCACAACTGCAGCGTCGCGGTGAACATGAAGCGATCGACGCCAAAAAGTATTGGCCCTTCGTAGATGTCCTTGAAGTGGGCCTTGTAAGGCAGCAGGCCCTGAGGCGTTCTAAGCTCAACCTCGAACCATTGCGAGCCAGAGATCAGGACTTCTTCGAACCACGCTTCAAAGTACTGGGCCTCCTGATCGCTCATGTTCCAGGTGACCTTGGCATCTGTCGGAACCGATGAGTATTTCCTTCGGTACCGCGTGCGCCCGGTCTGCATGGCAGTTGACTTTATGGGGCTGACCGGGCTGAAGCCATAACCGTCTCGCAACGGATAAGGCAGACCGCTTGGGTATTCAATCATCGTGCAGCCCTTCCCATGCCTAGCATCTGCTGAATGGCCTTGGCCTCTTTGCCGTTTTCACGGATGTTTGAGACGAAGTAGTCAGTGATCCACTTGCCGTCTACCTGGCTCGACTGGCTTTGACCGGCCTTGCTGGCGTCCTCGATCACATTGACGACCGGTGCCGCACCAACCTGCGGACGGCTTGCATCCGGGCCAGTGCCTTTTGCGCCTGGGCGGATTGGCGAGACGTTGCCTTTGCGTAACGCCTCAACTGCCGCCACACCGCCGTAGCGCTGGATGTCCTTCTGACTCCAAACCACCTCCCCCTTGTGCACGGTGCCGGCAGCCTCGTTAACGCCGCCCGAACCGGTGTAGCCACCAGCGGAGAAGCCAATGCCTGCGATGTTCGCAACGTTGGCAGCAGTGGCCACACCAACAGCAGCGGCTGCTGCGAAGTTGAACGGCGGCGGGAATGCGGCCAGGGCCTTCTGCACGGCCAGATAGCCGTCCATGGTGGCCTGGATGATTGCCGCCGCCTTGCCGATCGCGGCGAGCTTCTTGTTGCCGGACTGGCTGAGGCTGGCCATGTTGCCGAAAAATTCGGATGCGCCGACCAGCAACGCCTGGTTCTTGGCCTCTTCTATCTTCTGGCGGTTTTGCGTGGCCTGCTGGTCGATGTTCGCCACGCGCGCGGCGTAGGTCTCTTCGTTGATTGCTTTCAGGTCGAGGTATGCAGCCTGCTTTTCAAGCTCGGTTGCGCGCCAGACCTCCAGCTTCTTCGCCGCCTCATCGAGCCGGTCAATCTCGCTGACCGGACCGCCAACAGATGCGTCGAGGCCTGGGGCGCTTGGAGCCTGAGTGACGCCCTCAACAGTCCCAGGCTTCTGTGCAGCCTTCAGGTTTATGTCGCGGATCTTGATCATCGTCTCAAGCCGCTTGGCGGCCTCGACGTTGCCCTGGCGCTCGTACTCGGCCAACTGAGCCGCATCATCAAGGGATGATTTCAGGCTGTTGGCTTCTCGGAGTTGCCCGGTGAGCGTAAGCAGCTGCACCTGATCCTTCTGCGCCTGCTGAATGCTTTTGCTGATCTCCGCTTCGCGCTCAAGCGCTACGTTCTTCTTGAGCTGGGCAGTGATCAGGTCCTGGCTGGCCAGCAGCGACTTTTGATCGGCGGTGAGCGTCTTCTTGCCTTTGATGTCGGCGAGTTGCTGCTCCCACTTGATCAATGCCTGCGCCTGGGCGCCGACCTTCTCGGTGGCGATGCCCTGAGCATTCAGCGAAGCGTTCTGCTGGAGCAGGACGGCCTGGGTCTGGCGCGCCGCATCCAGCGCCTTCATGCCAGCATCTTCGGTGTAGGCCTTGGCTTTCGGGGTTTTAGGTTGAGCCTTGTCGTATTTGGCCTGTATATCAGCAACCACCTTGTCGATATCAGCCTGCGACTTTCCTGCCTCCACACCAAGTCGCCGCGCGTCGGTGATGTCCTTTACAAGCTTGGCCTGGTCGGATAGCTCTTTCTTGGTCAGAGCGTTCCATTTTGAGTCGGCTTCGATGCGTGCCTGGTTGTCGCGAGTAGTTTTCCCGTCAAGCTCCGCGCTGGCTTTTACAACCTCAGCGTTCTGCTTAAGGAGAGCGAGCCGCTTCTCAAGCGCTGCTGTGGAGTCATCGTTATTGCCATCATCAAGGCCAAGTGCGCCGTTCAGCTTGCTCAGCCCTGTCGATACGGCGCCAGCGAACCCGCCGTCCTTGCGGGTCTTAAGAATTCGCTCGATGATTTCAATTTGCTTCGCGGAGTCGGGAAAGAGCTCACCACGAACTTTGCTGTAGGCGTTGCTGATAGCGATGCCAATGTCATTCCAGTCACGCTCGACATCAGAGAGAGATGCACGATACTTTTCAAGTCGATGTTGAGCGTTCTCATTCAGGGACGCACTCAAAACATCTAAGGCCTCCTGCTTCTTGCCTTGCTGATCAAGTGCGGCAATGACCTCATATTGAGCGCTTGTGAGCAGGCCGTATTTTTCGCTTATTTTTTCGGCGGCCTTCGTTGCGCTGTCGCCTACGTTGGCGAGGTCGGTTGCTACTTCTGCCGCGCCTTTTCCCGTGTACGCAGAAATCGCAGAGGCTGCCTGAGCCAGGTCTACAAACTGTGCTTGGCTTAGCCTGCCGCTGCCAGCCAGCGCAATCACCGCATCGTTTGCTGAAGAAATGCTTCCGCTAAGGCTTGCGGCTGACTTCGCGATAGCAGCAAGTGATGCGGCCGTTTGTCCCGAACTAGCTGACCCAGAGAAGAGAGCCTTGTTGAATGCGCTGACCTCTTTGTGCGCATCGTAAAAAGCCAAGGCCAGGCCACCCAATGCGACAGCTCCAGCCGCCAGCGGATTCAAAAGGCTAGAAGCCATTCCCCCAAGCATTTTCAAGGCATTTCCAGTACCACCAGCGCTCACGCTGATCTGCTGGAAATTTCGAGTCACTCCAGCCCAATCACCCGACTTTAGTGCATTCAAAAGCTGCGCAACGTCTCGCTGCGAGCCCTTGGTTGCAGTGCTGAAATTATTCAATGCCGAGGCATTGTCTCCAATGATCGCAGAGAAACGTTTGTATCCTGCCTCGTCGAGATCGCCTTTCTTGAACGCTGCTGCCAGTTGTTTCTGCTGATTGACCAGGTCGAGCTGCTTGGCTCGAACAGGATCTAGCTTTGCCAGGAGCTTTTCCAACTCCTCGGAATAAGTGCCGGTCGCTGACGCGGTCCTTTTAACTGAGTCGGCTTGCTTGGTATTCGACCCCACATTGGCGTCCGACTCTTCGCGCAGACGCTTTGCCAGATCAGCAAGGCTTTTCGCTTTGCCAGCTGCGGCATCAAACGAATCGGAGGCCTTCACGGTGCTGGTGGACAGCGAGTTCAGGTAAGTGCTTGCGTCGAGAGACGACTTGGCTATCGCCTCAATTCGCGCGCGGGCCTCGGCATATGATTCCCCCGCCTTCTTGCTTGAGGCGCCAGCCTTATTGGAACTTTCGGAAAGGTCATCAACTGAGTCGACAGCTTTTGAAGAGCTCTTGCCGACTTCGTCAATCCCGGACGCGGCCTTCCTCATAGAGTTCTGCGTGGGTATCCCGGCCGACTCCAGCGCCTCAAGAGCCTTGCGGACGTCTGCCGCCTTTTGCTCAGCGTCGCGGCTGTCGATCTCAAGGACCAGGCGTGAAGTTTGAGTCATGTTGCCTCCGGGCATAATTGCCGCAGGGCGGCGGATCAGTCGTCTTCTTCGCTCAGGCAAATCACATCCAGCGCAAACATCACCTCATCCACCTCCCGGCGATCCAGGGGCGAAGGGTGAGCGTCGAGCCAGTCGGAGATTTCGCGGGCAGACAGCGGCAGCGGGAAGGCTCCCACCATGGTTGTTATAAAGCGGCGGCCCCGGCAGACGCCGAAGAACGTGGCGAGCAGGTGCTTGGTGATAGGGTCGGTCGGCGGCTCTTCGGGAATTTCCATGCGCAGGCGCTCATAGATGGCCCGGCGCTTGTCGGCCTGGCCGCCCCACTCCCTTTCCCACTCGAACCGGGTTACTGCTTTTCCACGGTTTCAGCCAGTTCTTTACCGGCTTCGACCGTGGACTTGCTGGACTCGCGCAGCACGAATAGGAAGAAGTCGATGTTTGCCACTAGCAGTTCTTCGCATACAGCTGCATCGAACTTGAGAGGGTTGCCCTGATCATCCTGAACGCCGTCCCAGTCCTTTACGACGAACTGGGCCAGCAATGCGCAGTGACTATCGTGCTCGGTTTTTTCGCCATCGAAGACGCCGACATCGCCCTGGCCAAAGCTCGCGTCATTGCGCTGGATGCGCCGGCGCACGCGCTCTAGGGCAATCAGGTATTCGGGGTTATCGATGCCGCACAGCTGAATCTTGGTTTCTTCGTCGAACTTGGCCCAACGCAGGTCGGTAACCGGGGCTTTCTTGCTCAGTTTGAGAGCCATGTTAAATCCTCAACGCCGCGCCATAAAAAAGGCAGCCCAGGCAGGCGTTAGAGCCTGGGCAGCCAAAAGGTTGATCGTGTTACGCGGTGACGGTGATCGTTGCAGTGCTGGTCTTGGTGCCGTCGGCAACGCTGGTGGCGGTGATGACGGATGTGCCAGCAGCAACGCCGGTGACCAGGCCAGAACTGTTAACGGTGGCAACCGATGGGGTAGCGCTTGTCCAGGTGACAGCCTGATTTGCGCCAGCCGGTGCGACGGTCGCCGTCAGTTGTCGGGTGGCCGCAACAGCAATCGAGGCGGTGCCCGGCGCAACAGTCACGCCAGTAACAGCGGTCGGCGATGCGAGTCGGGTGATGGTCGGGCTGATCTTGGCGACGGTGTAGTTCAGCGTCACTTCAATCAGGTCGCGCTTACCGCCGCTCGGCAGTTCGCCATCCACTTCCACCGCTGGGAAGTTGAAGGTGTACTTGTTGCCCAGGGCGTCGGTGATCGGGAACACCACGGAGATTGGCAGACGGGTGAAGGTCTTCTTCCAGATCTCCCAGGCGCGCTTGGACCAAGCGAGGGTGATGGTACCGGTGATGGCCGCTTCGGTAGCGATCTGCGCGCCCGGGCCGAGCTTGGTGTTGCCGATGCAGCGCTGGGCCTGGAGGCTGTTGTCGAGGTTGATGGTCATGGCCGATACGCACGCCACGCCTTCCAGCGATTCGCCGTCTACAGAGATCGTGCCGACGTTGTTGTTCGACAGAAACGGCGTGGTGGTGGGAGCGTTCGGCGACACCACAATCGGGGTATCGCTGTCGGTATAGTCCAAGCACGCCATGTTGAAGGTGGCCGTCACCTTGCCGTCAGACGGAATGTCGAGGGCGAAGGTGGAGACGTGGGCACCCTTGAATACCGAGTAGACGCCTACATCGCTGTAGCCCTTGGCGATGCTGTAGGTGTTTCGGGTATCGCCCACAGATAGCACGTCGCCCGTCCATACGCCGTAGAAAGCCGCTTCCAACAGCTGATCGAACGAGCCGAACGAGAACTCCGCCGTCAGGTCGCCGCCGATGTCGGTGCTGGTGGCCACCGAACCCTGGCTGATACGGGAATCAGTGATCTCGTCACTGACTGCGGTGTTGACGGTTGGGGTCAGTGCGTTGCCGGTCAGGCGCAGCGTGTCCCAGGTGCCGGTGGGGGTAACGCCGGGCGTCACCTCCTTGATGATGTGACTTACAACTTTGGCTCCGCTACTCATTTTTTGCACCTTACTGTTTGGTGTTGACGTTTTGGCCCGAAGGCACGGCTCTGTTAAACTTGGTGTGCGGCTAGGGCATGCAACCCGAAAATCTGGTTCATCACCGGCCTGCCGCACCCCTCAGTGATGATTACTCTTTGATGGAGAGTGAGAATGTTAGAAGTTTGGAAATCAGTGTCAGGAATGGAAGACTCATATCAGGTCTCCAGCGCGGGCTCGGTACGTTCAATTGACCGCATATGCACAGGTCCTTCTGGTCGCCAGAGACGGCGAAAAGGCGCCCCCATGAAGCAAACTTTGAGCAAGGGATACATGGTCGTTGGCCTGTTTTCGAGCTCAGGAAAGGTAGTTCGTAGGGTTCACAGATTGGTGGCTGAGGCCTTCCTCGGCGCGCCAGAAGATGGCGCCGTTACGAATCACAAAGATGGCAACAAGCTGAATAATCAAATCCAGAATCTTGAGTGGACAACAGTTCAAGGGAATACCCTCCACTCTTACGAAACCGGCCTTCAGCTTGGTCGCAAAGGCGTTACCCACCACAACGTTAGGCTTAGCGAAAACGAAGTTATATCAATCGTTAAAAAACTCTCTATGGGCGCTTCTCAGATCGATCTTGCTAAGGAGTTCGCGGTAAGCCAGGGCCAGATATCCTTGATAAACCTTGGCAAGCGCTGGGAACACCTTAACCTCAGTGCTTATGGCTCCCCACCATATGGCAGAACTCACAGACGATCATGATCATCCGGCGCGGAACCGGATGTTCACGTTGATCTGGTAGAAGCCTTCGAACTCACCGGCTACAACCTGGCTGGCTTCCATGCATTCGAGGTCGCCGGACAACCAGTAGGCGAAGTGCGCTTCGAGCGCGTCGGCCAGTTCGTTGATGGCCTTTGTGCCGGTATTGAGCCGGGCAAAGCATTGGATGCTGACTTGCCCCGGCTTGCGCGTGTAGGGCTTGTCGGCCATGCCAGCCATGAAGGCGGTGGCGTACTGCACGTTGAAGCGGCACCAAAGGCCGGTGGCCGGTGGCGTGAATACTGTCGGCTGGTTCGGGTAGTCAATCCGCGCCTGGTCAATTCCGGTGAAGGCGACCATCCGCGCAGTGAGCGCCGCCCTGATTTGCTCGTAGGTCATTTGTAGGCCTCGCTCACGCCGATAAAGGCCAGTCCGTATACCCCGCTGGGGGCCTGGGTCGAATGCCCATTCTCCAGCGCCTCTGCATACGGCAGGTTGGTCTGGATATAGATAACCGGGAACAGCCCGGCCGACTGGATGGTGCTTGTGCCATCCGAAATAGTTGCAGTTCCGTCTGCGTCGACGCGATCCGTCACGGTGAAATCTGGCGCCCCAATGGAAACGATGTGGCTACCTCGGAATGTCCCTCCAATGTAGCCCTTGCCAGTGGCGCGCTCATCAACGTAGAAATTTTCCTTCCTTTCCCGCTGCGTGAGCTTCTTGAACTTTTTACCTGCTTTTGACGCATTGCGCGCATCGACATTGGCGTCGTAAGCGTCTGCCAGCGAGACATTCTTCGCCTTGCGCTGGATGTTTGCCTGCCACAGGTCAGGCCTGCCAACAGGTGACCGAACCACCACTTCCTGCAGCATGGCCTGGGCAATTACCCTGGCCATCTGGCTGATGTCTTCTGAGGCTTTATCCACGAAGTCGGTGAGGTTGGTACTCCATCCAGTCGTTGCCATCAGACTTTCCTCAGCTGGATCTCGTAGTGAGCGATCGCCGGGTCAGTCTGCACGTTGATCACGTCGAAACCGTTGATCTTGTGGCCGATGTCCGGCGTGCCGCCGATTGTTTCGTTGGTCAGTGCGATCAGCAGTTGGTCGGTGGCGCGGATGTTTACGCCGTCCACCCTGTCCACCTTGAAGGCATCGAACACGCCCCGGCCGGTGTAAGCAATGACCACTGGCGGTCCAGCCGCTTCTGTGACCGGATCCCACGTACCGGGCAGCGTAACGCCGCCGGCGAATGGCTGCACAGCATCAGCCAGGTCAGTGTCGAACGCCTCGGCCAAGTCCTTCTGGATATCTTCGCGAAGGCCCACGGGTCACCCCCTGTCTACGCGGAAAGAAAACGGACTGGTACGCCAGGGAGAAAGCAGCGCCAGCGCGAACTGCACGTCACCGGGCTGGGCAATGATCTTGCTGCTGTCCAGCGAGGCAAACGTCTTGCTGGTGCTGACCGATCCGGCCTTGACCGTCTTGGCCTCAAGAGACCCCTCGGTCTGCTGCTGGTACAGCTTGCCCTGGGCAGCGACTGACGCCAGTTCGGCGCCCGCCTGCTTAACCTCGTCAGGGATGGCGTTCATATCGACGCCAACAAGGTTCAGGGAGGTCAGATAGGCGTTTGCCTGCAACACTGCGCGGGCTTTCTTGTCATCTGGCGCCCAGCTGGTGCCGAGGATGGCGTCAACGTCCGCCACGGTGATGTAGGTAGCCATCTGGCCTCCGCTTGAATGAGTGGGGCCGAAGCCCCGGGTGTTACTTGCTTTCGTCGCCGCCGCCGTTTTTGCGGGCGGCCTTCTGCTGCGGCTCGACACGGACCAAGGCTTCAGCTTCTACGTTTTTAGCCTTCAGCCTGACCTGGCCGTCCTCGTCTTGCTCGAGTCCGGCGAACTGGGTCTTTTTCACGTAGTTGTCAGCCATCACGCGCTCTCCAATGCTTTGATGCGGGCGGCCATAGCTGTAAGCGTGGCCTGCAGGTCACCGGCGGCGATGCCGTTGGTTGCATCGGCGGCGACCTGAACTGTTGCGGCTGCGGGTTTCGCGGACTTTAAAGAGCGCGGCAAACCCTTGCCAGTTTTTTGGGTAGCCATTGGCATGTACTCCTTGATGGGGCGGCGCACCGCCCCTTATGGCTTAGGCTGCCGGAACACCGGTGACCAAGAACGCGATAGGAACGTGCTTACGCTCCATCACGCGGTTCCAGTTGGTCGCCAGCGCCAGATCCTGCCAGGAGGCAGAGCGCGGCGTGGTTTCGGTGCCGTTACCGGTGATGGTGGCCGACAGGAAGCTGTAGCCCAGCGGGTGCAGCAGCCAGGTCTTGCGGCTCCACAGCACTTCAACACCGCCACCGTTACCGCGAGCCTCTTGGCGCTCGTAGGCGGTTGGGTGCTCAGGAGAGCCTTCACCGTAACCGATGGCACCTTGGCCAAAGATCACGTTGATGAACTTGCGCGAGCTGCCGGTACCGATCACAGTCATCTGGTCGTCGATCACCAGTCGGTAGCCCTGGTAGGTCGCGATCTGGGTGTTGTTGTCGGCGTCGCGGATGAAGTCGATCAGCTGCTTCTTGCGCATGTCGCCATACACAAAGCTGTGCATTGCCATGACGCCCAGCACCTGGCCGCCAGAACCCATCAGCGCATCACCCATGGTCTGGGTTGCGTCGATGAAAGCGCCTGCATCGAAGCCGCCGGCAGCAGACACGTCAATTACCATGTCGTTCTGGGTGTGGAACGCATCGGTTGCGCCGATGTTATCGTTGTAGATCCCCAGAGATGTGGCCAGCAGGCGGCGCTGCGCCTGGCGCTGCCAGAAGTTGTCCAGGCGAGCGGCAACGGATTGGAGCGGGTTCTTGCTGGTCAGTTCGACAGTCAGGTCAGCCTGGCCGAAACCTTCGTTGAGGTATGCAACGCGAGCCATCATGTCGCCAGTTTCGATGTTGCGCGGCTCGGCCACGTCGGCATACACGTCGTTCGAGTAGTTTGGCTCGATAGACGCGTCGATCGACTTCCAGTACGGAATGTTCGCGATGTTCGATGGGCCGCGAGCGATCTCGGCAGCGTACGGGGTTGGGGTGAGAATGCCGGACTCAAAGAACGCGGTCTTTTCAACCGGGTCCTGGGTCAGGTACGAGGTCAGCACCGGGATATTGCCGGTGATGATATTGCCGATAGTGGTGATAGGCATGGGGCCTTATTCCTTGGATTTGGCCTGTTCAACCAGCTGGTTGAACAAGGTCGGGTTCTCATTGGAG
>NZ_VBVZ01000289.1 GCF_005863185.1 Pseudomonas edaphica | reverse complement strand
GCGCAGGATCTTGCCCACGTTGGTGGTCGGCAATGCATCACGGAACTCCACGGCCCTGGGCACCTTATAGCCGGTGACGTTGGCGCGCATGTGTTCCATCACCTGGTCCTTGGTCAGGGTCGCCCCTGGCTTGACCACAATAAAGATCTTGATGTGCTCACCGGATTTTTCATCCGGCACACCGATGGCCGCACATTGCAGCACGCCCGGCAGGCTTGTCAGCACGTCTTCCAGTTCGTTGGGGTAGACGTTGAAACCGGAGACCAGAATCATGTCTTTCTTGCGGTCGACAATGCGGATGTAGCCGTCTTGCTGGATGATCGCGATGTCACCGGTCTTCAACCAGCCTTCACTGTCGAGCATTTCGGCGGTGGAGTCGTCGCGCAACCAGTAGCCCTTCATCACCTGCGGGCCTTTCACACACAGCTCGCCGGTTTCGCCCAGCGCCAACTCGGTGCCGTCGTCGGCGATGACTTTGCACAGCGTGGAAGGCACCGGAATGCCGATGGTGCCGATCTGGATATGCTGGATCGGGTTGACGGTGGCCACCGGGCTGGTTTCGGTCATGCCGTAACCTTCACAGATGCCACAGCCGGTCACGGCTTTCCAGCGCTCAGCCGCAGCCAGTTGCAGGGCCATGCCGCCCGACAAGGTCACTTTGAGTGCGGAGAAGTCCAGCTTGCGGAACGCCTCGTTATTGCACAGCGCCACGAACAGCGTGTTCAAGCCGACAAAGCCGCTGAACTTCCACTTCGACAGTTCCTTGACCATCGCCGGCAGGTCGCGCGGGTTGCTGATCAGGATGTTGTGGTTGCCGATCAGCATCATCGCCATGCAATGAAAGGTGAACGCATAGATGTGGTACAGCGGCAGCGGTGTGATCAGGATCTCGCAGCCTTCGTTGAGGTTGGAGCCCATCAGCGCCTTGCACTGCAACATGTTGGCGACAAGGTTGCGGTGGGTGAGCATCGCGCCCTTGGCCACGCCGGTGGTGCCACCGGTGTATTGCAGCACGGCCACATCGCCGCTGGCCGGGCTGGCGTCGTTAACCGGTTGGCCGTGCCCCTTGGCCAGCACGTCGTTGAACTTGATCGCATTGGGCAAGTGATAGGCCGGGACCATTTTCTTCACGTACTTGATGACGCTGTTGATCAGCAGGCGCTTGAACGGCGACAGCAAGTCAGCGACTTCGGTGACGATCACGTGCTTGACGGCAGTCTTGGGCACGACTTTTTCAGCCAGGTGCGCCATGTTTGCCAGGCAGACCAGGGCCTTGGCCCCAGAATCATTGAATTGGTGTTCCATTTCCCGCGCGGTGTACAGCGGGTTGGTGTTGACCACGATCAGCCCGGCACGGATGGCACCGAACACGGCCACCGGGTATTGCAGGACGTTGGGCAGTTGCACGGCGATTCGATCGCCGGGCTTCAAATCGGTATGCTGTTGCAGGTAGGCGGCGAAGGCGCCGGACAATTCGTAGAGTTCACCGTAGGTGATGGTCTTGCCCAGGTTGCTGAAAGCCGGTTTGTCGGCGAAGCGCTGGCAGGACTGTTTCAGTACCGCCTGAATATTCTGATACTCGTCTGGATTGATGTCTGCAGCAATCCCGGCGGGGTACTTATCCTTCCAAAAGTCTTCGTTCATGGAAGCCCACTCCTCAGCGACGCGAATTCATCATCGCATTTGATGCGATTATTATTGGTGTATGTTTTTTTAGGTGAATCTGGCGCTTTCAAGCAGGCCGAGAAGTCACAAAGCGCGCCGAGAGTAGCAGCTTTGCCAAGGGCCGCCTAGAGCCAAAAGAAGGCCCTACAGTCATAAACATGACTCAAGAATATCTAATGGTCATTTTTAGAGCAAAGATTCTATAAGCCAGGAAATCGCTCTGGAATGGGCTTTACGGAGCGATAAACAGCAATGTGGGAGCTGGCTTGCCTGCGATAGCGGTGAATCAGTCGATAAATCGGGTGACTGATACATGGCTATCGCAGGCAAGCCAGCTCCCACATTTTTTATTGCATTTCACATCAGGCGATGTCGCGCAGCTCCCTGCGCAAAATCTTGCCCACCGGCGTCATCGGCAACGACTCACGCAACACAATGTGCTTGGGCACCTTGTACCCGGTGAAGTTGGTCTTGCAGTACGCCTTCAACTCATCAACGCTCACACCTTGGGCGCGCGCCACCACAAACAGCTTCACCGCCTCGCCGGTGCGTTCGTCCGGTACGCCGATCACCGCGCAGTTGGCCACTGCTGGATGCGCCATCACCACGTCTTCGATCTCGTTGGGGTACACATTGAAGCCCGAGACGATGATCAGGTCTTTCTTGCGATCGACGATGCTGACAAAACCATCGGTGTCGATCACCGCAATATCACCGGTTTTGAGCCAACCTTCGGCGTCCAGGGTCTCGGCGGTGGCCACGGGTTGCTGCCAGTAACCCTTCATCACCTGCGGGCCTTTGATGCACAGCTCGCCGCGCTCGCCCAGGGGCAGCTCGCGGCCTTCATCATCAATCACTTTCATCGCCGTGCCCGGCACCGGAATGCCCACGGTGCCCAGCCGCGACTGGCTGCCGTAGGGGTTGGTGCTGGCCACCGGCGAGGTTTCGGTGAGGCCGTAACCTTCGCCGATGGAGCAACCGGTGAGTGCCTTCCAGCGCTCGGCGGTGGCCTTGACCAGCGCAGTGCCACCCGAATTGGTGATCTTGAGATGGGAGAAATCCAGGGTCTTGAAGTCGGGGTGATCCATGAGCGCCACGAACAGCGTGTTCAACCCGAGCAAGCAGGAGAACCGCCACTTTTTCAGCTCCTTGATAAACCCGCCGATGTCACGCGGGTTGGTGATCAGCACGTTGTGGTTGCCGGTCACCATCATGCACATGCAGTTCGCGGTAAAAGCATAGATGTGGTACAGCGGCAGCGGCGCAATCATCACCTCCTGCCCTTCTTTCACCAGCGGCTGGCCGTCATCGGTGACCTGGGACATGCACGCCCGCGCCTGCTGCATATTCGCCACCAGGTTGCCGTGGGTGAGCATCGCGCCCTTGGCCAGGCCGGTGGTGCCGCCGGTGTATTGCAGCACGGCGATATCATCCAGCGTCACCGGGTGGCGAACCACCGCCTGGCCCGCGCCCATGCGCAAGGCGCGCTTGAACGACACCGCACGTGGCAGGCTGTAGGCCGGGACCATTTTCTTGACCTTGTCGACCACGGTGTTGACCAGCCAGCCTTTGGCGGCGGGCATGAAGTCGCCCATCCTGGCTTCGATCAGGTAGTCGATCTCGGTGTCGGTGCACACGTCCTGCACCCGCGAACCGAACAGGTTGAGATAGACCAGCGCGCGCACGCCGGCATCCTTGAACTGGTGGCGCATCTCACGCGGGGTGTACAGCGGGTTGGTGTTGACCACGATCAACCCGGCGCGCAGCGCGCCGAACACCGCAATCGGGTAATGCAGCACGTTGGGCATCTGCACCGCGATGCGCTCGCCAGGCTTGAGGTCGGTGTGGTTTTGCAGGTAGCCGGCGAACGCGGCACTCTGGCGCTCAAGCTCGGCGTAGGTCAGGGTGATGCCCATGTTGCTGAACGCCGGACGGTCGGCAAAGGCCTTGCAGGAGCGTTCAAAGACTTCGATCACCGATTTGTAGGTAGTGAGGTCGATATCATTGGGAACGCCCGCCGCGCGTTTGTCATTCCAGAAATCAGGTTGCATTATTCTTGTCCTCGTACCTGAGTGTGTCCGGCCGCTTTCTCATTGGTATAAAAAGCGGAGCTTTGGGGACGTTAGCAGCTATGGCCAAACAGGCAAATACGCGCAACTGTGTCATTTATTGTATGAATCTTGCCCCTAACGTGTAGGCAGATACACCAGCCCCGGCCAGATGAGCTATACACTGCAACGACCCTGAGCAAAGGAAGCGCTATGAATCACAGCACCTTCTGGCTGACCGCGAATGACCGCAGCCGCCTGTACGTCAATCAATGGCTGCCGGACGGGCCCGCCAAGGCCATGATCATGCTGTCCCACGGCATGGCCGAACACAGCGGGCGCTATGCACGCCTGGCCGAAGCGCTGTGCGCAGCCGGCTACGGCCTGTACGCGCCGGACCAGCGTGGCCATGGCCGCACCGCCGATGAAGGCACGCTGGGCCTGTACGCCGAAAAGGATGGCTGGAATAAAGTGGTGGGCGACCTCGCCAGCCTCAACCAGCACATCGGCCAGCAGCAGCCGGGCCTGCCGATCATCTTGCTGGGCCACAGCATGGGCAGCTATATCGCCCAGGCGTACCTGCTGCACCATAGCGCGAGCCTGAATGGGGCGATTCTCAGCGGTTCGAATTACCAGCCGGTGGCGCTGTACCGCGCCGCCGGCGTCATTGCCCGACTGGAGCGCGCACGCCAAGGCCTGCGCGGGCGCAGTGCATTGATCGACTTTTTGTCGTTCGGCTCATTCAACAAGGCATTCAAGCCCAACCGCACCGCGTTTGACTGGCTAAGCCGCGACCCGCTGGAGGTGGACAAGTACATCAATGACCCGCTGTGCGGCTTTCGCTGCACCAACCAGTTGTGGATCGACTTGCTCGGCGGCTTGCAGCAAATCAGCAAAGCGTCCAACCTCGCACAGATCGATCCGGGCCTGCCAATTATGATAATGGGCGGCGAATGTGATCCGGTAAGTGAAGGCAAACGTCTCAAAAGCCTGGCCCATGCCCTGCGTGAGGCTGGTTGCCAGAACCTGCAATTGAATATCTACCCGCAGGCGCGTCATGAAGTGTTCAACGAAACCAACCGCGATGACGTGACAGCGGATGTTCTGAAGTGGCTCGACCAGGCCTTGACGTTACGCAGGCCGGCGCGCTGCGAATAACTTTTTCCTTTAAAATCAATCTATTAAATTACCGATTAGCCACAGGATGCACCTTTAGATGACCCAGGTTACCAACACCCCATACGAAGCCCTCGAAGTCGGCCAGACCGCCAGCTACAGCAAGACCGTCGAAGAGCGCGATATCCAGCTGTTCGCGGCGATGTCCGGCGACCACAACCCGGTGCACCTGGATGCCGAGTACGCCAAGGCGACCATGTTCAAGGAGCGTATCGCCCACGGCATGTTCAGCGGCGCGTTGATCAGTGCAGCGGTAGCGTGCGAGCTGCCTGGGCCGGGCACTATCTACATCGGCCAGCAGATGAGCTTCCAGAAGCCGGTAAAAATCGGCGACACCTTGACCGTGCGCCTGGAGATCCTGGAGAAGTTGCCCAAGTTTCGTGTGCGCATCGCCACGCGCGTCTTCAACCAGCGCGATGAGCTGGTGGTGGACGGTGAGGCTGAAATTCTTGCGCCGCGCAAGCAACAGGTTGTTACGTTGACTGAGCTGCCGCCGATCAGCATTGGCTGATAGAAATCTCAAAATCAATACAAAGCAAATGTGGGAGCTGGCTAGCCTGCGATACACACCTCGGCGTATCAGTTACACCGGGGTGATGCTATCGCAGGCAAGCCAGCTCCCACATTCAGTTACAGCTTAGGCAGTTACAACACAGGGCTTACGAGTTAGCGCGAGCCTGGTTACGCAGGGCTTTCACCTGGTCGTGGTTACGTTGTGCGCCGTGGAACTGACGCTCAACCAGGTCACGAATACCCAGCAGGTTGTGCTTGTTGATTTTCTCGATCGCTTCCTTGTAAGCCTTCAGGGCGTGGTCTTCACCGCGCTCGGCTTCGTTCAGTACTGCCTCTTCATCTTTACCGGTGACCAGCGACTTCACGTCGACCCAGCCACGGTGCAGAGCGCCGGCAACCGAACCGGATTCTTCCGGATCGCCACCCAGGGCACGCACGGCGGTTTGCAGCTCGGCTGCGGCAGTGGCGCAATCGGCGGAGCGTTTCTGGAACAGCGCCTTGAGCTCAGGATGCTTGATGTCTTCAGCACAAGTCGCGAAGCCTTTCTGGCCGTCTTTGCTGGTTTCGATCAGGTCGTTGAGTACGGAGATCGATTCTTTGTTGATGTCAGTCATTTTTCAATTCCTTGTGCAGGTTAGAAGGTTGTCTTAATGATTGCAGCGCCCGTGCCAGGTTTTGAAAAATTAATTTATTGATATATATCAGCCACTTACAAAATATTGAACCATCTGTATGTACGTTATTTGCATGATCTGTCATTTGGCCTTCATGCAGAATGCCTGTATTTTCCAAGGACTCGACGCCAACCCTTGAAGCCCATGAACCCCGAAAAACTCGAATTGCTGATCACCCGCGAAATGCCCTTCGGCAAGTACAAGGGACGCATCATCGCCGACCTGCCCGGCCCCTACCTGAACTGGTTTGCCCGTGAGGGTTTTCCTCACGGCGAGCTGGGCGGTTTGCTCGCTTTGATGCAGGAAATCGACCACAACGGCCTGTCAGAACTGCTGGAGCCGCTGCGCGTAAAGCACGGCAAACCCGCCCCCCGCCATTAAGAGCCCACGCTATGCCAAGGAATGCAGACAACGAATGTCACTGGCACGCCATCGCCCAGCGCTATGAGCTGGAGCCTGGCCCGATCAATCTGGAAAACGGCTACTTCGGGCGCATGAGCCGTGCTGTGCAGGCGCAGTATCTGGAGCATGTGGCCTTTATTAACCGCAGCAACTCGCTGTATGTGCGTCAGCGCTTCGAGCAAGGTGAAAATGTCGAGATCCGTCAGCAACTGGCCGGGCTGATCGATGCGGATCCGGAGGCGATCGCTTTCACCCGCAACGCCACCGAGGCTTTGCAATCGCTGATCCGCAACTACAACGGCCTGCAACCAGGCGATCAGGTGCTGATCAGTGATCTGGAGTACGACACGGTCAAAGGTGCCATGCGTTGGTTGGCTGGTGTTCGCGGTGTGGAGGTAGTCGAACTTGCCCACGCCCACCCGGCCAGTTTCGACAGCCTGGTGCAGACCTATCGCAATGCGTTCGTGCAGTACCCGCGCCTCAAGCTGATGGCGCTGACCCATGTCACCCACCGCACCGGCCTGGTGATGCCTGTCGCAGCCATCGCCAAGGCGGCGCGTGAGCATGGCGTGGACGTGATTCTTGATGGCGCCCATGCGTTGGGCCAGATTGACTTCAACCTCGCCGAACTGGGCATTCAGTTCGCCGGGTTCAACCTGCATAAATGGATCGGCGCGCCGCTGACCCTGGGTTTTCTGTACATCGCCCCGGAGCGCCTGGCCGATATCGACCCGGACATGGGTGAGTTTCACTACCCCTCCAGCGACGTGCGTGCGCGCACCTCCTACAGCACGCCGAATTTTCCGGCGTTGATGACCTTGCCGTTGGTGCTGGAGGAACATCGCAACCTCGGCGGCTCGGCGGCCAAGGGTGCGCGCGTCAATTACCTGCGTGATCGCTGGGTCAGCCAGGTGCGCGGGTTGCCGGGGATTGAGGTGCTGACACCGGATGATCCGCGGCTGTATTGCGCGATTACGGCGTTCAAGTTTACTGGGCGGGATCAGACGGCGATGGCGGATCGGTTGCTCAAGGAGTACGACCTGTTTACCACCACGCGCACGGGTGCGGCGTTTGGAACCTGTATTCGGGTGACGCCTGGGCTGGTGACCTCGGCGGCAGACATCGATGTGCTGGTCAACGCAATAACTGAGTTAAGCGCGGACTAAAACTGTGGGAGCTGGCTTGCCTGCGATAGCGG
>NZ_VBVZ01000288.1 GCF_005863185.1 Pseudomonas edaphica | reverse complement strand
CGTCCGCACACACGTCCTACGGTTGAAATCCCCCCCGCCACCCCCATATGAGATTCCATCAGGGCATTTTCGCCCCGCTGCGTGGAGACTCTCCCCTTGACCACCATCGTTTCAGTACGTCGCCACGGCAAAGTCGTCATGGGCGGCGACGGCCAGGTTTCACTGGGCAACACCGTGATGAAAGGCAACGCCAAGAAAGTGCGTCGCCTGTACCACGGCCAGGTTCTCGCCGGTTTCGCTGGCGCCACTGCCGACGCCTTCACCCTCTTCGAACGCTTCGAAGGCCAGCTGGAAAAACACCAGGGCCACCTGGTTCGCGCCGCTGTCGAACTCGCCAAAGAATGGCGCACCGACCGTTCCCTCAGCCGCCTGGAAGCCATGTTGGCGGTCGCCAACAAAGACGCGTCCTTGATCATCACCGGTAACGGCGATGTGGTTGAACCCGAGCACGGCCTGATCGCCATGGGTTCCGGCGGTGGCTACGCCCAGGCGGCAGCCAGCGCCCTGCTGAAGAAAACCGACCTGTCGGCCCGCGAAATCGTCGAGACCGCCCTGGGTATCGCCGGCGATATCTGCGTGTTCACCAACCACAACTTCACCATTGAGGAGCAGGACCTCGCCGAGTAAGCCGTAGGCTTATTCCGCTTGAGGCCGCCAAACACTATGTCCATGACTCCCCGCGAAATCGTCCATGAACTTAATCGCCATATCATCGGCCAGGACGATGCCAAGCGCGCCGTTGCCATTGCGCTGCGTAACCGCTGGCGCCGGATGCAACTGCCCGAAGAACTGCGCGTTGAAGTAACGCCCAAGAACATCCTGATGATCGGGCCGACAGGCGTGGGTAAAACCGAAATCGCCCGGCGCCTGGCCAAACTGGCCAATGCTCCGTTCATCAAGGTCGAGGCCACCAAGTTCACCGAAGTGGGCTATGTAGGCCGTGACGTCGAGTCGATCATCCGTGACCTGGCCGACGCAGCCCTGAAAATGCTGCGCGAGCAGGAAGTGACCAAGGTCAGCCACCGCGCCGAAGACGCCGCCGAGGAACGCATCCTGGATGCCCTGCTGCCACCGGCACGCATGGGCTTTAACGAAGACGCCGCGCCAAGCTCGGATTCCAACACCCGCCAGCTGTTCCGCAAGCGCCTGCGTGAAGGCCAGCTGGACGACAAGGAAATCGAGATCGAAGTGGCCGAAGTGTCCGGCGTCGACATCTCCGCACCGCCTGGCATGGAAGAAATGACCAGCCAGTTGCAGAACCTGTTCGCCAACATGGGCAAGGGCAAGAAGAAAAGCCGCAAGCTCAAGGTGAAGGACGCGCTGAAGCTGGTGCGCGACGAAGAAGCCGGGCGCCTGGTGAATGAGGAAGAGCTCAAGGCCAAAGCCCTGGAAGCGGTGGAGCAGCACGGTATCGTGTTTATCGACGAGATCGACAAGGTGGCCAAGCGCGGCAACTCCGGCGGCGTCGATGTGTCCCGCGAAGGCGTACAGCGCGACCTGTTGCCGCTGATCGAAGGCTGCACGGTGAACACCAAGCTGGGCATGGTCAAGACCGACCACATCCTGTTTATCGCCTCCGGCGCGTTCCACTTGAGCAAGCCCAGCGACCTGGTGCCGGAGCTGCAAGGCCGTCTGCCGATTCGCGTGGAACTCAAGGCGCTGACCCCCGGCGACTTCGAACGTATCCTCAGCGAGCCGCATGCTTCGCTCACCGAGCAATACCGCGAACTGCTGAAAACCGAAGGTTTGGGCATCGAATTCCAGCCGGACGGCATCAAGCGCCTGGCGGAGATTGCCTGGCAGGTCAACGAGAAGACCGAAAACATCGGTGCCCGTCGCCTGCACACCCTGCTTGAGCGTCTGCTGGAAGAAGTGTCCTTCAGTGCTGGCGACATGGCCGGTTCGCAGAATGGCGAAGCGATCAAGATTGACGCTGAGTACGTCAATAGCCACCTGGGCGAATTGGCGCAGAACGAAGATCTGTCTCGTTATATCCTGTAAGCCTCACAGAAAACGGCTTGTGTCGGAGCCGGACTTGTGTGGGAGCTGGCTTGCCTGCGATAGCATCACCTCAGTGTTTCTGAAACACCGAGGTGTCTGCATCGCGGGCAAGCCCGGCTCCCACACAAGCCAGCTCCTACAGTTTTAAGCCGGTTCTCAGGACTATCTCTGGGCGGTTCTCCAATGACCAAATTCCCCACCGCTGTAAACCTGCACAAAACCTCCAACACCCTCGGCCTTACCTATGGGCCGAGCGAGGTCTACCAGCTCCCCGCTGAGCTGCTACGCACCCACTCGCCTTCCGCCGAGGTCCAGGGCCACGGCAAACCCATCCTGCAGTTCGGCAAGCTCAACGTGCGGCTGATCAAGATAGAACCAGCCGGTCAATATGCACTGAAATTGACCTTCGACGACGGCCATGACAGCGGACTGTTCACCTGGGACTACCTCTACCAGTTGGCCGTGCGCCAGGATGCGTTGTGGGCCGATTATCTGGCTGAGCTTAAAGCCGCCGGCAAAACCCGCGACCCGAGCGAATCGGTCGTGCGGCTGATGCTCTAACTCAGGCGTCTCGCTCTTTAGAGGGCATTTTCTAATTTCATCTGCTTGAATGCCCTGTCGCGTGGTCAACGATTGGCCCGCTTGCGAAAAAAATTAAACTCGGGTAACCAATGGAACTGGCAAGTTCCCTGCATTTGACGATGCGGTATCAACGGTCACCCGAGTCGCAGTACCAGGCTGGTGTCGTGTATCGAAATTGGGTGCGCAGCAATCGCCGGTACTCGTCTTTCGGACAATGGAGCGTCGTAGATGAGTAACAAGAATAACGATGACTTGAAACGCCAGGCCTCGGAAAACACCCTGGGGCTGAACCCGATCATCGCGTTACGCAAAAAGGATTTATTGGCCTCAGCGAAGATGGTACTGACCCAAGCCATCAAGCAACCGTTGCACAGCGTCAAACACGTCGCGCATTTTGGCGTGGAATTGAAGAACGTGATGTTCGGCAAATCCGCACTGGCCCCCGAAGGCGACGACCGTCGCTTCAACGACCCGGCGTGGAGCCAGAACCCGCTCTATAAGCGTTACCTGCAAACTTACCTGGCGTGGCGCAAGGAACTGCACGACTGGATCGGCGACAGTAACCTGTCGGAACAGGACATCAGCCGCGGCCACTTCGTGATCAACCTGATGACCGAAGCCATGGCCCCCACCAACAGCGCGGCCAACCCGGCGGCGGTCAAACGCTTCTTTGAAACCGGCGGCAAAAGCCTGCTTGATGGCCTGTCCCACTTGGCCAAAGACATGGTGCACAACGGCGGCATGCCCAGCCAGGTCAACATGGGCGCCTTTGAAGTCGGCAAGACCCTGGGCACCACTGAAGGCGCCGTGGTGTTTCGCAATGACGTGCTGGAGCTGATCCAGTACAAGCCCATCACCGAGCAGGTGCACGAACGCCCACTGCTGGTGGTGCCGCCGCAGATCAACAAATTCTATGTATTCGACCTGAGCCCGGAGAAGAGCCTGGCGCGCTTCTGCCTGCGCAATGGCCAGCAGACGTTTATCGTCAGCTGGCGCAACCCGACCAAGGCGCAGCGCGAGTGGGGCCTGTCGACCTATATCGAGGCGCTCAAGGAAGCGGTCGATGTGGTCACGGCGATTACCGGCAGCAAAGACGTGAACATGCTCGGCGCCTGCTCGGGCGGCATCACCTGCACCGCCCTGCTGGGCCACTACGCGGCGCTGGGCGAGAAGAAGGTCAACGCCCTGACCCTGCTGGTGAGTGTACTGGACACCACCCTGGACACCCAGGTGGCGCTGTTTGTCGACGAACAGACCCTGGAAGCCGCCAAGCGCCACTCCTACCAGGCCGGTGTACTGGAGGGCCGCGACATGGCCAAGGTATTCGCCTGGATGCGCCCCAACGACCTGATCTGGAACTACTGGGTCAATAACTACCTGCTCGGCAACGAGCCGCCGGTGTTCGACATCCTGTTCTGGAACAACGACACCACACGTTTGCCGGCCGCCTTCCATGGCGATTTGATTGAGCTGTTCAAGAACAACCCGCTGGTACGCGCCAATGCCCTGGAGGTGTGCGGCACGCCGATCGACCTCAAACAGGTGACCGCCGATATCTATTCCCTGGCCGGCACCAACGACCACATCACGCCGTGGCAGTCGTGCTACAAATCGGCGCAGCTGTTTGGTGGCAAAGTGGAGTTTGTGTTGTCCAGCAGCGGGCATATCCAGAGCATCCTCAACCCGCCAGGCAACCCCAAGGCGCGTTACCAGACCAGCGATGGTTTGGCGGGCAAGCCGCTGGAGTGGCAGGAGAATGCCACCAAGCATACTGACTCATGGTGGCTGCATTGGCAGGCGTGGCAGGCCGAGCGGGCGGGCAAACTGAAGAAAGCACCTACGAGCCTGGGTAACAAAGCCTATGCCGCAGCTGAGGCGGCACCGGGTACTTATGTGCACGAACGATAAGCAGATTTTGCGGTAGAAATGCGATCAATGTGGGAGCTGGCTTGCCTGCGATAGCGGTGGGCCAGCTAGATGATGAGCTAACTGAAAGATTGCTATCGCAGGCAAGCCAGCTCCCACAGGAACCGAGTTTTTCCAGACAAATAGCGCCACTTCACAGGGCTTGAGCATGCCGCAACCGTTCATCTTCCGTACCATCGACCTGGATGGCCAGACCATCCGTACGGCGGTACGCCCGGGCAAGCCTCACTTGACGCCGTTGCTGATCTTCAACGGCATCGGCGCCAACCTTGAGCTGGTGTTTCCGTTCGTCCAGGCGCTGGACCCGGACCTGGAAGTGATCGCCTTCGATGTGCCAGGTGTGGGGGGGTCTTCCACACCCAGCGTGCCCTATCGTTTTCCCGGCTTGGCCAAGCTCACCGCACGCATGCTCGATTACCTGGACTATGGCCAGGTGAATGCGGTGGGTGTGTCCTGGGGCGGCGCGTTGGCGCAGCAGTTTGCCTATGATTACCCCGAGCGCTGCAAAAAACTGATCCTGGCGGCGACGGCAGCCGGGGCCTTTATGGTGCCGGGCAAACCCAAGGTGCTATGGCTGATGGCAAGCCCCAGGCGCTATATCCAACCGTCCCACGTGGTGCGCATTGCACCGATGATTTATGGCGGCTCGTTCCGCCGCGACTCCAAACTGGCCGCCGAACACGCCAGCAAGGTGCGCTCGGCGGGCAAGCTCGGTTACTACTGGCAGCTGTTTGCGGGCCTTGGCTGGACCAGCATTCACTGGCTGCACAAGATCCGCCAGCCGACCCTGGTGCTGGCCGGCGACGACGACCCGCTGATCCCGCTGATCAATATGCGCATGCTCGCCTGGCGCATTCCCAACGCACAGTTGCACATCATCGATGATGGCCACTTGTTCCTGATCACCCGCGCCGAAGCCGTGGCGCCGATCATCATGAAGTTTCTTGAAGAGGAGCGCCTGCGTGCGGTGATTCACCCTCGACCAGCGGTGTAAGGACTACGCCGCCGCGCAACTTGCCAGGAACCGACTATGGTTCTGAATTGGCGTGCCTGTTGATGGCTTGACGAAGGAGTGTTGGCTCATGCGAGAAAGACCCGTGACGAACCCGGCGCCCACCCCGGCCGCGTTCATCAACGCGCAAAATGCGATCAGTGGCCTGCGGGGCCGCGATTTGCTGGCGACCCTGCGCAGTGTCGCCAACCATGGCTTGCGCAACCCGCTGTACACCGCTCGGCACGCCCTGGCCTTGGGCGGCCAACTCGGTCGCGTGCTGCTGGGTGAAACCGTACAGGCCCCCAACCCCGCTGACAGCCGCTTCGCCGACCCCACCTGGACGCTTAATCCGCTGTACCGGCGCAGCCTGCAAGCCTATTTGAGCTGGCAGAAACAAACGCGTCACTGGATCGACGACAGCTCGATGAGCGCCGATGACCGCGCCCGCGCGCACTTTGCCTTCTCGCTGATCAACGATGCCGTCTCGCCCTCCAACACCTTGCTCAACCCGCTGGCCATCAAGGAGCTGCTCAACTCCGGCGGCAACAGTGTGGTGCGCGGCGTGAGTAATTTGTTTAACGATTTGTTGCACAACAACGGCCTGCCCAGCCAGGTCAGCAAACACGCTTTTGAAGTGGGCAAAACGGTGGCAACGACCGCGGGCTCCGTGGTGTTTCGCAACGAGCTGCTGGAACTGATCCAGTACAAGCCCATGAGCGAAAAGCAGTACGCCAAGCCGTTGCTGATCGTGCCGCCGCAAATCAACAAGTACTACATCTTCGATCTCAGCCCCGCCAACAGCTTTGTGCAGTACGCCCTGAAAAACGGCCTGCAGACGTTTATGGTCAGCTGGCGCAACCCGGATGTGCGTCACCGCGAGTGGGGCCTGTCCACCTATGTGGCGGCGCTGGAGGAAGCGCTGAACGTGTGCCGGGCCATCACCGGTGCCCGTGAGGTCAACCTGATGGGCGCCTGCGCCGGTGGCTTGACCATCGCCGCGCTGCAAGGCCACCTGCAAGCCAAGCGCCAGCTGCGGCGCATCTCCAGCGCCAGTTACCTGGTGAGCCTGCTGGACAGCCAGATCGACAGCCCCGCCACCTTGTTTGCCGATGAACAGACCCTGGAGGCCGCCAAGCGCCGCTCCTACCAGCAAGGCGTGCTGGAGGGTCGCGACATGGCCAAGGTCTTCGCCTGGATGCGCCCCAACGATCTGATCTGGAACTACTGGATCAATAATTACCTGCTGGGCAAAGAACCGCCGGCGTTCGACATCCTCTACTGGAACAACGACAACACGCGCCTGCCCGCCGCGTTGCATGGCGACCTGCTGGACTTCTTCAAGCACAACCCGCTCAGCCATCCGGGTGGCCTTGAGGTGTGCGGCACGCCCATCGACCTGCAGAAGGTCACAGTGGACAGCTTCAGCGTGGCCGGGATCAACGACCACATCACGCCGTGGGACGCGGTGTATCGCTCCACGCAACTGCTGGGCGGCGAGCGGCGCTTTGTGCTGTCCAACAGCGGGCATATCCAGAGCATCCTCAACCCGCCGGGCAACCCCAAGGCCAACTACGTCGAGAACCCCAAGCTGAGCAGCGACCCGCGTGCCTGGTACTACGACGCCAGTCACGTCGAAGGCAGCTGGTGGCCGCAGTGGCTTGCGTGGATCCAGCAACGTTCGGGCGTGCAACGCGAAACACTCACCGCCCTGGGCAACCAGAATTACCCACCGATGGAAGCGGCGCCAGGCACTTACGTGCGGGTGCGCTGAGCTCAACGATCACATTAAGAAGACTGGATGAAGACCCGCGACCGTATCCTTGAATGTGCCCTGCAGTTGTTCAACCACAAGGGCGAACCGAACGTGTCGACCATGGAGGTGGCCAATGAAATGGGGATCAGCCCCGGCAACCTTTATTACCATTTCCATGGCAAGGAGCCCTTGGTGCTCGGGTTGTTCGAGCGTTTCCAGAATGAACTGGCGCCGCTGCTCGACCCGCCGGCAGATGCGCAACTCAAACCCGAAGATTACTGGCTGTTCCTGCACCTGATCATCGAGCGCATGGGCAATGCGGCGCGACCGCAGCAGACGTTCCCGTTGTTTGATAAGTTTGAGGATGAGTGGCTGACCTGGGCGCCTAAGATTCCATTGGGCAAGTAGACCGCGGCGCGGCCATCGCGG
>NZ_VBVZ01000287.1 GCF_005863185.1 Pseudomonas edaphica | reverse complement strand
GAGGCGCCTGCATCGCAGGCAAGCCAGCTCCCACATTTGGATGCGAAAGCCTCAGTTCTGTTTCAAAGCCTCCACGCCATTGATACCCGCACTCTGCAAGCCCGCCATGATGTCGCGATCCAGCATGCTCACCCAGCGGTTGTAGTTGCGATGGATCTTGCCGTCCTTGTAGCCCAGGTCGCGGCTGTCGCGGTAGGTGATGGCGTAGCTGGTGCGGGTGTAGCGGATATCGATTTCGGCGTGGAATTGGTTGCGCACAGTGATTTCGGCCTGCACCAGTTGCGGGCTCAGGCGTTGCACGGTCCATTCGCGTTTTTGCAGGGCCGCGACGATCACCTGTTTGATTTTTTCTTCGCTGAGCTGGGCCGTGACCGGCAAATCGTGCTGGGTGTTTAGCACGGGTTTGTTGGTGCAACCGGCGGTGGTCAGCAAAGCCAGAGTGATCAGGGTGGCGCGTAGCAAGGAAGACATTCCGTTTTCTCCAGTCAATTAAAAAATCAGGACCAGCGGCGAAAGATCAGCGAAGTGTTGACGCCGCCAAAGGCAAAGTTGTTGTTCATCACGTAGTCGTTGTGCATCTCGCGAAACCCACCTTGCAGGTAATCCAGCTCGCCGCATTGCGGGTCGACGGCATCCAGGTTGAAGGTGTGCACATACTGGTCGCGGTTCATCATTTCGATGCTGAACCACGATTCCAGTGCGCCGCACGCGCCCAAGGTGTGGCCCAGAAAGCTCTTCTGCGAACTGATCGGCATGCGGCTGCCGAACAGGCTGCTGGTGGCCAGCGTCTCGGCGATGTCGCCCTGGTCGGTGGCGGTGCCGTGGCCATTGACGTAGCCGATGGCGGATGGCTCAAGCCCGGCATCTTCCAGGGCCAGCTCCATGGCGCGGCGCATGGTTTTCTGCTCTGGGCGTGTGGTGTGCTGGCCGTCGGCGTTGCTGCCGAAGCCGACCAGTTCGGCGTGGATGTGCGCGCCGCGTGCCAAGGCGTGCTCCAGTTCTTCGAGCACCAGCATGCCGCCGCCTTCGCCGATCACCAGGCCGTCGCGGCCGCTGTCGTAAGGGCGTGGGCTGGTCTGTGGCGCATCGTTTTTCAGGCTGGTGGCGTAGAGCGCGTCGAACACCATGGCTTCGGTGGGGCACAATTCCTCGGCGCCGCCGGCAAGCATCAACGGCAAGCGGCCGAACTTGATCGCCTCGTAGGCGTAACCAATGCCCTGGCTGCCGCTGGTGCAGGCGCTGGAGGTCGGGATCAGCCGCCCGGTGAGGCCAAAGAAGATGCTGATATTCGCCGCCGTGGTGTGCGGCATCATGCGCACATAGGAGTTGGCATTCAGCCCCTCGGCCACCGAGTTCAGCAGCATATTGCCGAACGCCTTGATCTCATCGGTGCTGCCGGTGGATGAGCCACAGGCCACGCCCATGCGCCCGTCCTTGATCGATTCGTCGCCGAGCAACCCGGCATCCCGCAACGCCTGTTCCGCCGCCCACACCGCCAGGCGCGACACGCGGCCCATGCTGCGCAGTTGCTTGCGCGTCCAGTGCGAGGGCACGACAAAGTCGTCGATCGGCCCGGCCAGACGCGTGTTCAATTCGGTAAAACGGTCCCACTCATCCATGCGCCGGATGCCGCTGCGGTTGGCGCGAAAGTTGGCGGCGATGGTGTCCCAATCGCTGCCCAGGGAGGTCATGCCGGCCATGCCGGTGACGACGACGCGCTTCATCAGCACAGGCCTCCATTCACGGCCAGCACTTGGCGCGTGATATAGCCGGCCTCGGCCGACATCAAGAAATTCACTGCCCCGGCGACTTCTTCCGGGGTGCCCATGCGTTGCGCCGGGATCATCTTCATCAGTTCTTCGACCGGCACGTTTTCATCCAGCATCGCCGTGTCGATCAAGCCTGGGGCGACGCAATTGACGGTGATCTTGCGCTTGCCCAGTTCAATAGCCAGCGCCTTGGCCGCGCCGATCAAACCGGCTTTGGAGGCGCTGTAGTTGACCTGGCCACGGTTGCCGATCAAACCGGAAACCGACGTGATACAAACGATACGGCCAGCGGCGCGACGACGAATCATCGGCATCATCACCGGGTGCAGCACGTTGTAGAAACCATCCAGGTTGGTGCGCATCACCACATCCCAATCGTCTTCGGAGAGGGCCGGGAACGCACCGTCGCGTGTCAGGCCGGCGTTGAGCACCACGCCGTAATAGGCGCCATATTGCTCCACGTCGGCCTCAAGGATTTCCTTGCAGCTGAAACGATCCGCCACATCAAATTGCAGCACCCGCGCCTTGCGGCCCAGCGCCTCGATCTCGAGCTTTACCGCGTCCGCTTCAGCGCGGCCACTGCGGCAATGCAGCACGATGTCATGCCCGGCCTGGGCCAGGCGCAGGGCAATGGCGCGGCCGATGCCACGGCTGGAGCCGGTGACCAGTACGGATTCAGTCATGGCGTTGAGTCCTTCGATTCATCTAAATAATTGGCCGCCTGGGGCGGTCGAAATACGTTCAAACGTGCGCTGGCCTGGATACCGTCACCGGTCAGGTGGCATTCGAACACACCCATGCCGTTGTCGTCTTCCAGCGAGCGCAGGCCGTGGATGCGCAGCTCGGCGCCGGCCGGGAAGTGTTCCACGTTGCATTCGAATTTGCGCGTGCCGAGCAGGAAACCCAGTTCCACTGCCTCGCCGTTCTGACGCGCGTGGCAGCCGGCATAGGCGGCGACGCTTTGCGCCATCAGCTCGATGCCGACCCAGGCTGGCAGGCCGCCGTCCGGCCGGTTGAACAGGCCGCCGGGCTTGACGGTGGCGCGGGTGTGAACCTGCTCTTCATCGAACGACAGCACCTGGTCGATCAGGATCATGTCGCCCGCGTGGGGCAGCAGTTCGGCGAGTGGCCAATCGATCATGGGGCCTCCGCGATTATCAGGCTGACGTTATTGCCGCCGAAGGCAAACGAGTTGCTCATCAGGCAGCGTTTTTTCAAGGTGTCGCCGGTCTGTGCCCACTGCAGCGCGGGCAGCGTCGGATCGGCTTGACCGTCCCACACATGCGGCGGCACACGGTCATGCATCAGGCTCAACCAGCAGAACGCCGCTTCCAGCGCGCCTGCGGCACCGAGGGTGTGGCCGCTCATGGGCTTGGTCGACGAACACGCTACGCCTTGAGGAAACAGGCTGGCGACGGCCAGGCTTTCCATGGCGTCGTTGTGTTGGGTGGCAGTGCCATGCAGGTTCAGGTAACCGATGTGTTCCGGTTCAAGTTTGGCGCTGGCCAAGGCCTTGCGCATTGACTGCAACGCACCTTTGCCGCTGGGCTCTGGCGCGGAGATATGGTGCGCATCGCAACTGGCGCCGCTGCCGAGCAAGGCAATCGGCGCAGGTGTTTTGGTCATCAGAAACAGCACTGCCGCTTCGCCGATATTGATGCCGTTGCGGTTCACCGAAAACGGATTGCAGCGTTCGCTGGCGACCGCTTCCAGCGCGGTAAAGCCGTTCAGCGTCAGCTTGCACAGGCTGTCGACACCGCCGCAGATCACCGCATCACACACACCCAGGTCGAGCAGGCGCTGGGCACTCATCAGCGCACGGGCGCTGGAAGTGCAGGCAGTAGAAATCACATAGGCCGGGCCGCTTACCTGTAGCCAGTCAGCGAGAAAATTCGCCGGTGCGCTGAGTTCCTGTTGCTGGTAGTCATAGTCGCCCGGGAACTGCTGCCCACGCAGGTAATGCGCGATGCCGCGACTGGCTTCATCGATGCCCGAGGTGCTGGTGCCCAGCACAATGCCAACCCGCGAGGCGCCATGGGTGTGGATTGCCTGGCGCAGCTCGGTTTCAATCTGCAAGGCCGCTTCCAGCAGCAACTGGTTATTGCGGCTGCTCTGCGGGCGTAGGTCAGCCGGGATTGCCACCAGCTCGCTGCGCACGCCGCCCACCGGCAGCACGCGCTCTGGCACCCAACCGCTTTCGGCGCGCATGCCGGAACAATCGCCGGCAAACAGGCTGCGGCTGACTTCAGCCTGGCCGCGGCCCAGGGCGCAGATCACGCCCAGGGCATTCAGGTAAGCCGTCATCGCGCCGCCCCCAGTGGGGTGATGCGGTAGCTCAACGGCTGGCCCGCCATGTTCACGCTGAACACCTCGGAGGACTGATAGACGATCTGCCAATGCCCCGGCAGCGTGCGCGTCAGGTCCATCGCCTGGGCACGCGGGTACAGCGTGGGTATGTCATCGGCCGAGGTCAGCGCAAACAACAGCGCCGCAAACAACTCACGCGCCTGCGGATTGGGCGGCAGCAAGCCGTCGGCCTGCCACTGGCCATTGATCAGCTTTTGCCGGGCCTGGGGAATGCCCAGCGGGTCCATCATCGACCAGCGAATGGCTGTGCCTTCGCGCTGGATCACCAGCAGCCAATCCTGGGTTTGGCCGTCGGCGCGGCGCTGCACGTGCAGTTGCATGGGCAAGGCCAGGGCCGGGGTTTTTTCGGGCAGCGGCGGCTGGCTGACGCAGGCGCTCAGCAGCAACAGGCAACCCATCAACAGCATACGAATCATGTTTCGGCGCTCGCTACAGGTTTACGCGCCACGCAGTTGACCAGCGTTTCTTCGCGCTGGCCAACCGGTGGTGGGCTGCGCAGGCCCCAGCGTTCCAGCAGGCCGAAATCGCTGGAGCGGCTCCACCACAAATACGGGTACGAAACGTTCTGTGGGCCGAACTCAAAACCCTGCTCGCGCAGCATCTCCAGATATTCTTCAGCGCTTTTCTGCACATGCATCGGGTGGCGGAACAGCCAGCGAATCACCCAAGTGTCGATATAGGCTTCGGTGGATTCGGCAAACAGCAGATAGCCGCCCGGCTTGAGTACGCGATAGAACTCTTTCAAGGCGCGATGCTGTTCCACCAGATGGTGAAAGGTCTGGTGGCAGAACAGGATATCCACGCTTGCGTCCGGCACCTGCAGTGTGGCGCAGTCGCTGCCGATCAGCTCGATGGCCAAGCCTTGGCGCTTGGCTTCTGCCTGGCTCAGCTCCAGGCTGTGCGGGTCGGCATCCAGGCCGATCAGGCGCTGTGGCGCGAACACCTGCTGCAAATACTGGAACGACTTGCCCTGGCCGCAACCGGCGTCCAGCAGCACCGGCGCCACCGGCAGCGGGTCGGTGAACAGGCCGCGCAGGTCGTTGATCGCCACGCGCAATACATGGTGCTGCCAAGTGTGGCTGCGCAGGAACCAGAAGCCGAATTTGGTTTCTTCGACGTAGTTTTTACTCAGGTATTGGCTACTCATACCGGCTCACCCGCACAAATTTCAGACAACATCCGCAGCCGCCGTTTGGGCTCGCTGACAAACGGGTTGCGCTCATCCCAGGCGTAACCGGCGAGGATCGAACTGATCATCCGGCGTATCTCCGGCGAGCTGCCTGGGTGAAAAATCACGTCCTGGAAGGTGCCTGCATACCAGCCTTCGACATAGCAACGGAAGGTGTCGACCCCGCGTTTCAGCGGCTCGGCGAACTCGGTTTGCCAGTCGACGGTTTCGCCCTTGAGTTGGCGATGTAACAGCGCTGCGGCCATGCTCGCCGATCGCATGGCGATGGTCACGCCGGAAGAGAACACCGGGTCGAGAAATTCCGCCGCATTGCCCAGCAGCGCAAAGCCCGGGCCGTGCAGGGTTTTGACGTTGGCCGAATAGCCGGCGAGGGTACGCGCGGGCGTATCCCACACGGCGTTTTGCAGCACGCCCGCCAGGCTTGGCGTCTCAGCGATGAAACCGCGCAGGCAGGCGTCGAGGTCGCTGTCGCGGCCGTCGAAATGTTCTTTTGCCGCCACCACGCCTACCGAGCAGCGGCCATGGCTGAACGGGATGGTCCAGAACCAGATATCGCGTTGGGTCGGGTGAGTGGTGACGAGGATTTTGCTGCGATCAAAACCTGGGTGTGTGATGTGATCTTCAACGTGGGTAAACACCGCCTGGCGCACCGGGAAATTCGACGGTGCTTCCAGGTCCAGCAGGCGCGACAGCACGCGGCCGTAGCCGCTGGCATCGAGCACGAACTTGGCCTTGAGGTGATACTCGCTGCCATTCTGGCGACGCACGTGCAGGTAGCGGCTTTCACCGGCGAAATCCACACCGACGATGCTTTCGCCATAGCGAATCTCTACGCCTTGCAGCGCCGCTTGATCAGCCAGCAACTTGTCGAACTCGCCGCGCTGCACCTGGAAGGTGGTGGGCTTGCCGTTGCTGAAGGTGTCACCGAAATCAAACGCACTGTAGCGCTCGCCCCAGGCGAACGCCGCGCCGGTTTTTACCTGGAAACCCGCGGCCTGTACGGCGTCGAGCATGCCGGCTTCTTCGATAAAGTCGATGCAGTGCGACAGCAGGCTTTCGCCAATCGAGAAGCGTGGGAAATGCTCGCGCTCGATAATCAATACATCATGCCCGTTGCGCTTTAACAGCGCGGCGGCGATAGCGCCGGATGGCCCGGCACCAATCACCACCACCTGGCGACGTTCCATTTCAACTGTGGGCACGAGGGCTCCTTGCCACTTTGGCGATTAACACATTCATAAGGCGTGCTTCTGATGCCCGGCCCAAGGCGCCAGCATAAAGCTGAACGCCAGGCCGAGGCTGACCGACAGGCCGAAATTGCTCACGGCGGGTGTACTCGACACCGCCAGCAGGCCAAACGACAACCAGGTCGTCAGTGCTGCCAGCAGCGTACCTAAAAGACTCACGGCCGCGCCGCCGATCTGCTCGCGCATCAAGATCGCATAGTCGACGCTGATGGCGGTGACCAACAGCAGGCCGAACAGGCTGAACAAGGTCAGCGGCTGGCCCAGCCAACCGAGGCTGGCGAGGCTGCACAGCGCCGCGAGCAGTGGCAGGGCGACGATGCGCAGGGCACCGCCAACACCGAACGGCATAATCAATAACAGCACGATCAGCACACACGACATCAGCTTCAACTCAGCCGCGCTGATCTGCGTGTCGGCAAACACTCGGTTCAAATCACCCAGCCGGTCAACCAGTTGCACGCCGGGTAAGTCCAGCGCTTGCACACGCAACAGCGCCGGGTTGTTCAGGCCTTGCAGGCTGACCATCGCCGCCACGCCGCCGTTTACCGGCCCCAGCCACAAGGTGCGCCAAGGCTCAGCCAATGGGCCAACCAGCGCGGCATCGATGTCTTCGGTGGGCAGCGCTTGCAGTTGCGTGACTTCGGCTTGCAGCGCGCTGGCCGGCACGCCAAGGTCCAGCAGCGGCTGCCAGTGCTGCGCGAGGTTGTTCAGCGCATCACGAAGGTGTTGCTGCTCAGCCGGCAGGCTCACCAGTTGGTTGAGCGCCAGGTAGCCTTGCAGCTTGCCCATGTTCACCAACTGATCCAGGCGTTCGCCCAGGGCGGCCTGGCGTTCCAGCAACTGCTGCTGGTTGTCGGCGCGCACCAGGAAAAACTGGCTGGTGGGCTGGAAACCAGTGATGCGCGCCACGGCCTGCGCTTCTTGCAGCAATTGCGGCGGGGCACCGATCCACTGGCGGATATCATTTTTACTGTTCAAGTGCCACAGGCCGCCCGCGCAAAACAGCAGCAACAGTGCCAGCAGCACCGGGCTTGGCACGCGCTTGAGCAGCGCGGCGCGCAATAGCCACAGGCATTCGGCAATCCGCAGCGGCCACTGTGCCGGGCGCAGCTCCACACCCTTGAGCATCGCGGGCAGCAGGCACACCGCCGACAGGTAGGCTCCGACTAAACCGGCGGCGGA
>NZ_VBVZ01000286.1 GCF_005863185.1 Pseudomonas edaphica | reverse complement strand
GTGTAGGCCGGTGGCACGGCCAACGCATTCAGGCGCTTGATTTCATCGGCATCGGTGATGCGCTGGCCTTTGGGGTCGAGATACTGAAACGTGCCGCGCAGTTTTTTACGGCGGATGCCGGGTTGGGTGTCGTCAACATAATGCAGGTCGCGGGGCAGGTCGGCAGGCAGCGCAGAGTCGGGCATGGTGCAAGTTCCTTGGCAACAGATCAGGCCGGTATACCTGATTGACCGCAGGGTTTTGCGCGCGTGCCAAATACTTACGCCAGTACGGCCACCGCCTTGATTTGCGCCCACAACACCTGGCCCGGATGCAGGTGCAGTTGGTCGCGGGAGAAGCGGGTAATCCTCGCCAGCAGTGGCGTACCGCCGGCATCCAGGCGCACCAGCACGTGGGCGCTGTTGTCCGCCGCTATTTCCTGGGTGACCGTCACCGGCAAGCGGTTGAGGATGCTGCTGGCTTCTTCGGCGTGCAGGCTGAGGCTGACGTCGCGTGCTTGCACCTTGACCCGCAACGGTTGGCCCAGCGCCAGCGGTGCATGAGCCACGCGCATTTGCAACGGGCTGTCGGGCAATTGCAGGGTGAGCAGTTGATAGTGTTCATCGTAGGCAATCACGCTGCCATTGATGACCACGCCGGCGTCATCGCCGAGCGCCATCGGCAAGTCCAGGCGAGCCAGGGTTTCGCCGATGGGGCCGCTGGCCAGCGCCTTGCCGTCGCTTAATAGCACGATGTGATCGGCCAGGCGCGCCACTTCATCCTGGGCATGGCTGACGTACAGCACCGGAATATCCAACTCATCGTGCAGGCGTTCGAGGTAGGGCAGGATCTCGCTTTTGCGCTTGCTGTCCAGGGCCGCGAGCGGCTCATCCATCAACAACAACTGCGGGCTGGTGAGCAATGCGCGGGCGATGCCGACGCGCTGGCGTTCGCCGCCGGACAAGTGCTGCGGGTGGCGTTCAAGCAAGTGGCCAATGCCCAGCAGTTCGGCGGCCTGGGCCATGTCCACACGGCGAAGCGGGCGGGCAATACGCTTGAGGCCGAACTCCAGGTTGGCACGCACCGACAGGTGGGGAAACAGACTCGCTTCCTGGAACACATACCCCAGTGCGCGCTTATGCGGCGGCACAAACACGCCGTTACGGCTGTCTTGCCAGACCTCTTCGTTGACCTGGATAAACCCGTCTTCAGCGCGCTCAAGCCCGGCGATACAGCGCAGGCAAGTGGTCTTGCCTGAGCCGGAATGCCCGTAGAGCGCGGTCACGCCACGGCCGGGCAGGTGCAGGTCCACGTCCAGGGCGAAGCCTGGGTACTTCACGTTCAGGCGTACTTCAATCATTGCGGTCAGCTCCAGCCCATCTTGGTTTTACGGCTGGAATAGAGCGCCAGCAATACGAGAAAAGCGAACACCACCATGGAGCCGGCCAGCCAGTGGGCCTGGGCATATTCCATGGCTTCGACGTGGTCGTAGATCTGCACTGAGACCACGCGGGTTTTGTTGGGGATATTGCCGCCGATCATCAGCACCACGCCGAACTCACCGACAGTGTGGGCAAAGCCAAGAATCGAGGCGGTGATAAAGCCGGGGCGCGCCAGGGGCAGGATCACCGTGAAAAACGTGTCCCATGGGTTGGCACGCAGCGTCGCCGCCACTTCCAATGGGCGCGTGCCGATGGCGGAGAAGGCATTTTGCAACGGCTGCACCACAAACGGCATGGAATAGATCACCGAGCCGATCACCAGCCCGGCGAAGCTGAAGGTCAGGGTGCCCAGGCCCAGCCATTGGGTCAACTGGCCGAAGTAGCCGTTGGGCCCCATGGTCAACAACAGGTAAAAGCCGATGACCGTCGGTGGCAACACCAACGGCAACGCGACAATCGCGCCTATGGGGCCGCGCCACCAGGAGTGGGTGCGCGACAGCCACAGGGCGATCGGAGTGCCGATGATCAGCAGGATCACAGTCGTCAGTGACGCCAGTTTGATGGTCAACCAGATGGCGGAAAAATCGGCACTCGACAGCGTCATATTCAGTTAGCCAGCTCGTAACCGTAGGACTTGATCACGGCAGCGGCTTTTGGCCCCTTGAGGTATTCAACCAAGGCTTTGGCGGCAGCGCTGTCCTTGCCCTTGTTGAGGATGACCGCGTCTTGTTTGATCGGGTCGTGCATGGCCGCCGGGACGATCCACGCCGAGCCGCTGGTGACCTTGCCGTCCTTGTAGATCTGCGACAGCGCCACAAAGCCCAGCTCGGCGTTGCCGGTGGACACGAACTGATACGCCTGGGTGATGTTCTGGCCTTCGACCAGCTTGTCCTTGACCTGCTCGGTCAAGCCTTCTTTAGCCAGCACTTGAGTGGCCGCCAGGCCATAAGGTGCCGCTTTCGGGTTGGCGATGGACAGGTGTTTGAAGTCGTTTTTCTTCAGCATCTCGCCTTTGGCATCCACGTAACCTTCTTTGGCCGACCACAGCGCCAGGGTGCCGACTGCGTAGGTGAAGCGCGAACCTTTGACCGTATCGCCTTCGGTTTCAAGTTTTTGCGGGGTGGTGTCATCGGCGCTGAGGAACACTTCGAACGGCGCACCGTTCTTGATCTGGGTATAGAACTGGCCGGTAGCGCCGTAGGCGGCTACCAATTTGTGGCCGGTGTCTTTTTCGAAATCGGCAGCAATCGCCTGGATCGGCGCGGTGAAGTTGGCGGCGACAGCCACCTGGACTTCATCGGCGTGGGCTGAGCCAAAAGTAAAAGCGGCAATCAGGGTGGCCAGGGCAGTAGGGGCCAGGCGTGAGGCGCGGATCGTCATGAAGCAGCTCCTTGGGGGTTGTACGGCTTGTTATAGGTAGAAGGCTTTACCGCTATGTATGGGAATATATAGCGGTTGGCCATTGCCGGTACAGTGCAAAGTTGCCCCAAGTGTCAGTGGCGCTTGATCTTGGCCAGCACCTGTTCGGCCAACTGGCGGGTCAAGTCATACGTAGAAATATCTCTACCCAGACGCAGCGCCTGGCCTGCCCACAAGTTGCTGAAGCCGGCTTCATCCTTGGCCTTGAGCGGCATCAAGGCGCCGCCGGCAGTGGGGAATGCGGGGGCAGACGGGTTGATCGCACCGAGTTCGCGCATCACCCGGTTGACGATGCCGCGCGCCGGGCGGCCGGTGAACAGGTTGGTCAGCGCGGTTTCGCTGGCCTGGGCATGGCGCAAGGCATAGTGGTGGGACACGCTGACATTGGCTTCGGGAGTAAACAGGTACGCAGTGCCGATTTGCACGGCCGAGGCACCCAGGGCCAATGCCGCGACGATGCCGCGTGCATCGCCAACGCCGCCTGCGGCGATCACCGGCACCTTCACCGCGTCGACAATTTGCGGCAACAGCGCCATCAAGCCGATTTGGGTGTCGAGGTCGTCACTGAGGAAAATCCCTCGGTGCCCACCGGCTTCAATGCCCATCGCGATGATTGCATCGCAGCCATGCTGTTCGAGCCAAATGGCTTCTTCAACGGTGGTGGCCGAGGACAGCACCTTGGCGCCGGTGGCTTTTACCCGGTCGAGCAAGGCTTTTTCCGGTAGCCCAAAGTGAAAACTCACCACCTCGGGGCGAAATTCTTCGACGACTTTGCAGGCGGCTTCGTCGAACGGCGCACGGTTGGACACCGGTGTTAGTGCATCAAAATCAGCGCCCAGCTCGCGGTAGTAGGGCTCCAGCAACGTTTTCCAACGGTGGTCACGCGCGTTATCAGCTGCTGGCGGTTGATGGCAGAAGAAATTGACGTTGATCGGGCTCGCGCTGGCCTGGCGAATGGTGTTCAAGGCATCGCGCAGTTGCTCGATGCTCAGCGCTGCGGCGGGCATCGAGCCCAAGGCGCCGGCTTGATTGGCGGCGATGACCATCGCTGTGGTGGTGGCGCCGGCCATCGGGGCCTGGATGATAGGCACGTCGATGCCCAGCAGGTCGAGAATTCGGGTGTCTGGCCAGGTGCTCATGGGATGCGTCTCCAGCGTGAATAAGACTTTGCGCTGTTTTAACAGGGCCATTGGCACCCGGCCAGTCTGTTTTATTCACTGGACGAGGGGGTAATTTCGTGCGCTGCCATGCGTCGATGGCGTGCCCCAACACCGCATGGATGCTCCCGGTGTTCGCGTTGTCGCCTGCGTGGCCTTGAAAAAACGCCTGGAACGCCGGGTACAGCGTGAGGCTGTCTTTGTGACTGACATTCGAAATGTATCAGGCTGACGATGTGGCGCTGGTGTGTATCGGTGTTCGCTAGCGTTTCACCGACTGTTCGCGCTCCAGCAGTTGCCGCTTGCGCTCTACGCCCCAGCGGTAGCCCGACAACGCGCCGTCACTGCGCACCACGCGGTGGCAGGGAATCGCCACCGCCAGGCTGTTGGCGCCACAGGCCTGGGCCACCGCGCGAAACGATTTGGGCGCGCCGATCTGCACAGCAATCTGCGCGTAGCTGGCGGTGCTGCCCACCGGGATGTCGCGCAGTGCCTGCCACACCCGTTCCTGAAAGGCGGTGCCGCGCAGGTCCAGGGGTAAATTCAACCCCAGGGCAGGGGCTTCGATAAAACCCACGACCTGGGCGATCAATTGTTCGAACTCATGATCTGCGCCGACCAGTTCGGCTTTGGGGAACTGGTCTTGCAGGTCGCGCAGTAAGGTGTCCGGGTCATCGCCCAATAAAATCGCACACACGCCGCGTTGGCTTTGCGCCACCAGAATCGCCCCAAGTGAACATTGGCCCACGGCAAACAAAATCGTGCTGTTGGTGCCGCCGGCTTTGTAGTCGCTGGGCTTCATGCCGAGCAGTCGGTTGGCTGATTCATAAAAGCGGCTGTTGGAATTAAAGCCCGCGTCATACAACGCATCGGTCACTGAATGCTCGCCCTTGAGGCCGTGGCGAACTTTGCGCGAACGCAGGGCACTGGCATATCCCTTGGGCGTCAGGCCGGTCACCGCTTTGAATATGCGATGAAAATGGAATGAACTCAGCCCGGCGCCACTGGCGAGTGCTTCCAGGCTGGGCGCGGTTTCGGCCTGCTCGATCTGCCGGCACGCCTCGGCCACCCGTTGGGCGTGGAGGGCCGCCAATTGAGTCTGGTCGCCGGCCGCGCGTTTGCTTGGGCGATAACCCGCCGCTTCAGCCTGGGCAGGGGTGTCGAAGAATTCGATGTTCTCCGGGCGTGGCAATCGCGAGGCGCTGCTGGGGCGGCAATACACGCCGGTGGTTTTAACGCCATAGACAAACAGGGCGTCAGCCTTGGCATCACGGGCGACGATGGCGGCCCAGCGGGGGTCTTGTTCGGTGGTCATGGCCTGCACTCTTGACGGATCACGGCCAGATTAACCGCGTTGCAGATGGCCGGCACTCTGAAGCTTGCGGTCAAATTAGCCAGCGGTGCGAAAGGTCAGGTTGATGCGCTGCGGGCCCGTGACCGGATGCACGCCCTCTTTAATCGGCATCACCCCATGAAAACGCAAGCGATCGACGCCGCCCCAGACCACCACGTCGCCGTGGAACAGTGAAACTTTTTGAGTTTTGCTGCTGCGCTCATGGCCGCCAAACAGGAAGATCGCCGGCAGGCCCAGAGAGACTGAAACCACAGGGGCACTATAGGCGCGTTCGTTTTTATCCTGATGCAGGGACATCTTGGCGCCCGGCACATAGCGGTTGATCAGGCAGGCATCCGGGGCAAATGCGCTGAAGCCAGCTTCGGCTGCGGCAAGCGTGGCCAGTTCACGCAGCGTTTCGGGCATAGCCGGCCAGGGCTGCTGATTGCGGGGGTCAATCGGGCTGTAGCGGTAGCCGGTGCTGTCGGTGGTCCAACCCAATGTGCCGCAACTGCTGAGTGCGGCCGACATGGTGAAGCCGCCGGGTGTGACCATTTGTCGAAACGGCGATTGGGCCAACACCCGTCGCAGTTCAGGCAGCAGGCGTTCAATCCATGGCAGGGCGAAGCCCCTGAGTACGTAGGACTCTTCGCCAATCTGCTCGCGCCCCGCCGGTTGCTGCAAGGCATCCTCAGCGAACAGATCAGCCGTCGGGCCTGGCATGGGTTACAGGGCCTTGCTCACGGTGATGTCGGTGATTTCATCGGTGGCATCGTGGATTTTTGCCAGGGCTTCTTTGGCTTCTTCAACGCTTCCCGATTGCAGCAGGGCGAATTCAAAGCGACGTTCGCCATTGAGCTTGTACTTCATAACGTATTTAGTCACAGCGGTTTTCCTGTCGAGGGTTCGGCTCAGCTCAGTTTGGTGCTGGTGCGGCGAACAATGCGAATCTTGTGGGACAACGCAGGTTTGCGGGTCACGCTGATGGCGCGGCGCGTGACCACATCCAGGGTAATGTTCCAGAACCCGGTGCTGGGTGCGGTGATTTTTGCCGGGAATTTGTCGAACGCGCCGCCGTGGTAAGTGTGGCGGCCACCGTTCTTGAAACTGCGGAAATTGGCATCGCTCATCAGGCGAATGTTGCAGGTCTGCGAGCATTCGATGACAACGATGTCGCCCTCGTTGAGGTGCTCGCGCTGGTGGATGAATTTCATGGGGGTGTCTCCAGAAGGGCTTTTTCTGAAAAATCAGAATGATACGTAGGTTAAGATAGAGTTTATCAGCCCTGACGCGATTATTATCGGGTCGTCGTCGACGACTTCGACAATTTAAAACAGTTATTTCCCAAGTTTTCAGAGATAAATCCCACATGGGCGGGAGAAATTTCCTCTCTTCGCGGTCGTAGGGTCTTTATCGGAGGTTTAAGTATGAAGTGGAGTGTGTTGGTTCTGGCCTTGGCGTTAGGTGGATGTGCTTCGGTTGCAGATATCAAGCAGACCCCGCCAACCCTGGTGGTTATTTCAGGCAAAAAACCGCCTGAATATGCTGCCTGTGTGGTCCGAAAACTGGAGGCGACGCGTCGGCCGCCGCAGATTGAGCCGCATAAGGACGGTGTACAGGTGATTGTTCCGCAGAAATTCTCGGCCGACCCTTCGGCGATCTTCGAGATCGAAGAGCGCTCCAGCGGCAGCAGTATCAAGCTCTATGAAAGTATGTCAAATGTGCCGATTCGCCCAGGCGACATCAAGAAAGCCGGGGAGGATTGCATCTCCGGCTGAGCCTTTGGTTTATCCGCGTACTGAACCCGATAAAAAAGCCTGACCCTGCCGTTGCAGCGTCAGGCTTTTTTTTGCGTTTATTCGGGTGTTGTCGCTTGTAGAGGGAGTGCTGATCGGGCAGGGCATCCGTTAAACTGTCGGCCATTCAATGCAAAGATGCCGCTCAAACTTTGAGTTTGCGCGGCATTAGTCCTTCCTGGAAAGCCCGTCATGAAACGAGAACACGTCAAAGCCCGACATGCCGAAGGCCAAATATCGGCCACCCATGTTATCCAGAACCCCGCCGACCTGGGCGAGTGGATCGTATTTTTCAAGAAGAGCGGCGGCCGCAGTTACTTTCTGGTCGACGATCAGGATGAGGTTGAGTCATTCCCGCGCCTGGATGACCTGATCGAGACCTTGCGTGGCCTGGGGCTCAAGTTCGCCGAGGTTCATCTGTAGTACGCAGTATTACTTGCACACCACGACGACGCTGCGGCTCTTGAAGTTGCCTACGTCTTTGCCCAGGGTCTTGTCGCTCTCCTTGAGTGCCGGCGTACCTTCGGTGCCGACGATGCGGTAACCGGTGCCCGCACACGAAGCGTCAGCTTTTTCGTAGCAACTGGCCCATGAATTGGCCTCGCCCGAGCAGTCGATGGTCAGGCCTTGCTCGCCGTTTTTCAGGTAGGTGTCGGAC
>NZ_VBVZ01000285.1 GCF_005863185.1 Pseudomonas edaphica | reverse complement strand
CTTTGGATACGTTCAGTAAAACCTCCCGCCCTCGAAAGCATCTCACCTCGTCTACCCTTGAAAAACCCGCAGGAAGCGGCCTCCCACTCAAGGAACGAGCATGTCCCTCGCCATCGTCCACAGCCGTGCCCAAATTGGCGTAGAAGCCCCCGCCGTTACCGTCGAAGTGCATATGGCCAATGGTCTTCCATCGCTTACCTTGGTGGGCCTGCCGGAAACCGCCGTCAAGGAAAGCAAGGACCGCGTGCGCAGCGCCATCCTCAACTGTGCGCTGCAATACCCGGCCCGCCGTATCACCCTCAACCTGGCGCCCGCCGACCTGCCCAAGGATGGCGGGCGTTTTGATCTGGCGATTGCCTTGGGCATCCTGGCCGCCAGCGTGCAGGTGCCGGCATTGATGCTCGACGACGTGGAATGCCTGGGGGAATTGGCCCTGTCCGGTGAGGTGCGGGCGGTCAAAGGTGTGCTGCCGGCCGCGCTGGCCGCACGCAAGGCCGGGCGCACCGTGATAGTGCCGCGGGCAAATGCCGAGGAGGCGTGCCTGGCGTCGGGGTTGAAGGTGATTGCAGTGGACCACCTGCTGCAAGTGGTGGCGCACCTGAATGGGCTGGTGCCGATTGAGCCGTATAAATCCGACGGCTTGCTGTACTTGAACAAGCCCTACCCGGACCTGAGTGAGGTGCAAGGCCAGCTTGCCGCCAAGCGCGCACTGCTGATTGCGGCGGCGGGCGCGCACAACCTGCTGTTCAGCGGACCACCCGGCACCGGCAAGACCTTGCTCGCCAGCCGCCTGCCTGGTTTGCTGCCGCCCTTGAGTGAGCAGGAAGCCCTGGAAGTGGCGGCCATTCAGTCAGTGGTCAGCCTGGCGCCGTTGAGCCATTGGCCGCACCGTCCGTTTCGTCAACCGCACCATTCAGCGTCGGGGCCGGCGCTGGTGGGCGGCGGGTCAAAACCGCAGCCGGGGGAAATTACCCTGGCCCATCATGGCGTGCTGTTTCTGGATGAGCTGCCGGAGTTTGATCGCAAGGTGCTGGAAGTGCTGCGCGAGCCGCTCGAATCCGGGCATATCGTGATCTCCCGCGCCCGCGACCGGGTGAGTTTTCCGGCACGTTTTCAATTGGTGGCCGCCATGAACCCCTGCCCTTGCGGCTATTTGGGCGAACCCAGCGGGCGCTGTCGGTGTACGCCGGAGCAGATTCAGCGTTATCGCAACAAGCTCTCAGGGCCGTTGCTGGACCGGATCGACTTGCACCTGACCGTGGCACGGGAGACCACTGCGCTGAACCCGACCCAACACACTGGCGATAATACGGCGACGGCTTCGGCGCAGGTGGCAGAGGCTCGAGAACGCCAGCAAAAGCGCCAGGGCTGCGCCAATGCCTTTCTGAATCTGCCGGGGTTACGCGAGCACTGCACACTGGCAAAAGCCGATGAAGGCTGGCTGGAAAGCGCCTGCGAGCGACTGACCTTGTCCCTGCGCGCAGCCCACCGGCTGCTCAAGGTAGCGCGCACCCTGGCGGACCTTGAGCGGGTTGAAAACATTGCCCGGCATCATTTGCAGGAGGCCTTGCAGTACCGGCCTGCGGCAGTCGGCTAGCTCTTAACGAACGCAAATTCTGTGGCATGTGGGCTTTTGTGGCGAGCGGGCTTGCCCCGCGTTGGAGTGCGAAGCGCTCCTGGTCCGGCCAATACGATTCAACCGGTAGAGCCGGGGCCGCCGTGCAGCCCAACGCGGGGCAAGCCCGCTCGCCACAGTGAAATGGTGTAAATACGGAGCCCTTATGCGGAGAAACCCAACAGCAGCTGCGCCACTTCCATGACCTCATCCAGCACCGCCTCGGCCGACGCCGCAGACGGTTTGAGCATCAGGTCATCGGCATACCCCATCGCCAATGCGAAAATTTGCCGGGCCGCGCGTTGCGGCGAGTCGCAGCGAAAAATCCCCTCAGCCACGCCTCGCTCAATCACCTCGGCCAGCATGCCTTGCCACTGCGCGTTGATTACCAGATACGCCTGGGCCATTTGCGGGTCGTGCATGGCTTCGTCCCAGGCATCCAGCCACAACGCCCAACCGGCATCAGCGGTGCTCGGCAGGCAGTCACGTAAAAAACCCACCAGCGCCTCAAGTGGCGGAGCATCTGCCAAGGGCTCGCGCACTTCATCCAATTGCTCATTGGCAAAGCGCACAAAGGCTTCGCGACGCAGTTCGTTCCAGTCGCTGAAGTAGTGATAGACGTGGCTGCGCGACAAGCCGGCATGCTCGGCCAGGTCGCGGGTGGACACATCGGCAAAGCCCTTGCTGCGAAACAGCTCCAGGGCAGCGGCGATGATCTGGTCTTTACGGTCGATACGCGACATGGGCAATTCCTTTGGGCGCCGGTAGATAAGCGGCGCTTGCTTTTTGAGCGATCGCTCAAGGATACTTGAGCAGTCGCTCAATAATAGCGTCTATCACTCCTTTGGTGCACCCATGTCATCCGTGACCCCGCAAATCCTGATTGAAGAAAGCAAGAAAATCGGCCAGCAATCCGCCGGCCAAACGCTCAAGGCGATCGCCAAGGCCTACCCCGGCAAGCTGTTCTGCACACTGTCACTGGTGGCGCTGGAGAATGCGCTGCTGTTGGCCTACCCGTTGTTTGCCGGGTTTGCGGTGGACTCGATTATCCGTGGCGATGCCACCAGCGCATTGTTCTATGCGTTGGTGGTGATGGCGTTCTGGGTGGTCGGCGCGGCGCGGCGGGCGCTGGATACGCGCACTTTTACGCGGATCTACGCCGACCTTGCGGTGCCGGTGATTCTCAACCAGCGCCAGCAGAACCACAGCACCTCAAAATCCGCCGCGCGGGTGGTGCTTGCGCGCGAATTCGTCGACTTCTTTGAAAAACACGTGCCGATTATCGCCACCGCGTTGGTCTCGATTATTGGCGCAGCGGTGATGCTGATCGTGATTGAGCCGTGGGTCGGCCTGGCGTGCCTGGCCGCCCTGCTGCTGTGCATGACGCTGCTGCCACGCTTTGCCCAACGCAACCAGGCGCTGCATGAGCGCCTGAATGATCGCCTGGAGAAAGAAATCGGGTTAGTCGAAAAAGTCGGCGCACCGACCTTGCGTCGCCACTACCACGTGCTGTCACGCCTGCGCATCTGGCTGTCTGACCGCGAGGCCGCCGCGTACCTGTTTCTCGGCACGCTGGCAGCCCTGCTGTTTGTGGTCGCGATCAGCCAGTTGGCTTTGTCGCCGGCGGTCAAGGCCGGCCACATCTACGCGGTCATGACCTACCTGTGGACCTTCGTCACCAGCATGGACGAGGCACCGGGGATGGTCGACCAACTGGCGCGCCTCAAGGATATCGGCAAGCGCGTGGACCCAGGCCTGGGCGAGCATTAAGCCTTAACGAAAACGGTCGACCTCCTGCCGCAAGCCTGCCGCCAGGGTTTCCAGTTCCTTGGCGGTAATGGCCAGGTTCGACACCACTTCGCGCTGTTCGCTGTTAGCCAATGCGATGCTTTGCAAGTTGCTGCTCAGCACGTTGGCCGTGCTGCTCTGCTCCTGGGTCGCGGTGGTAATGGCGGCAAACTGCTGGCCTGCCGAACGGCTTTGCTCGTCGATGCGCGCCAGGGCCGAAGCGACGTCGGCGTTGCGCGACAGGCCTTCCTGCATCAACACGTTGCCATGTTCCATGGTGCTGATGGCGTTGCCGGTTTCCTGCTGGATGCTTTGGATCATCACCGAGATTTCGTCGGTGGCCTGGCGCGTGCGCGAGGCCAGGTTGCGTACTTCGTCGGCAACCACCGCAAAGCCCCGGCCTTGTTCACCGGCCCGCGCCGCCTCGATGGCGGCGTTGAGCGCCAGCAGGTTGGTTTGCTCGGCAATCGAGGTGATCACGCCGACGATTCCGCCAATTTCCTGGGAGCGCTGGCCCAAGGTGTTGATCACCGTGGCCGTGCTGTTGAGGGCGGTGGCGATATGCTCCAGCGACGACGACGCCTCTTGCATTGAGGTGCGGCCAATACGCGTTTGCTGGGCGTTTTCCTGGGCCAGTCGCTCGGTATTGCCCATATTGTCGGCAATGTTCAGCGAGGTGGCGCTGAACTCTTCCACTGCGCCGGCCATGCTGGTGATTTCGCCGGACTGCTGCTCCATGCCCTCATAGGCCCCACCTGACAAACCGGATAACGCCTGAGCCCGGCTGTTGACCTCTTCTGCCGCTTTGCGAATATGCGAGACCATGGTCGAAAGCGCCTCACCCATCTGGTTGAAGCTGCTCGCCAACTGGCCGATTTCATCATGGCTGGACACATTCAAGCGTGCGCTCAAATCGCCAGCGCCCAAGGCTTCGGCCTGGCGCACCAAGTCGCTCAAAGGCTGCAATTTGCTGCGCAGCAACCACACCGCTGCGCCTACTGCCAGCAACATCGCCAGCACGCTGCCGATCACCAGGCGAATGCCGACCGCCCACGTGACTGCACGTATTTCGGACTTCGGCATGCTCGCCACCACCGACCACGGCCCGCCGTCGAACGGCACCGCGACGCTGTAGAAGTCTTCGTCCTTGTCGCTCCAGAAGCGGCCTTTGCCTGGGTTCTTGGCCAGATCAAGCATCACCGGGACCGCCTGATCCAGCGCCTGCACACCGGCTGGCGGCACCAGCCAGTGCTTCTGTTCGTCCAGCAAGGCAAGTGAGCCAGTCTGGCCGATACGGAAGCGCTTGAGGTTGTCGAACTGGGCCTTCTGCTCATCGGTGTAATCAAAGCCGATAAACAACACGGCGATCACCTTGCCGGCGGCATCGCGCACAGGGCTGTATTGGGTCATGTAGGCGCGATCGAACAACACCGCCCGCCCGATGTAATTCTGCCCGGCCAACAGGCGCTGGTAGGCCGGATGCTGGTGATCCAGCACAGTCCCGATGGCGCGATTGCCATCTTGTTTGGTCAGGGAGGTACTGATGCGAATGAAGTCTTCGCCACTGCGCACAAACACAGTGGCCACGCCGCCGGACATCTGCTTGAACTCGTCCACCTCCGCGAAGTTGTTGTTCAACACCTCATCGCCCAACAGCAGGCTCGGGGTCTGCACACCGGCCACGGCGACTTGCTGGTCAGCGCGCACACTCAACCCGGCGCCAAAGCGCTTTTCAAACAGCCCGCTCAATCGCTGAGTACTTTCGCGCAAGGTGCTGTGGAAGGTGTTGAGTTGATCGGCCAGCAAGCGTGCCTCGCTGGCCAGATGTTCCTCGCGGGTGTCGAGGTTGGCCGAATCCAAGGAACGCAGGGCAAAAACAGTACTGCCGCTGATGACGACCGCCAAAATAACGGCCAAGGCGAGGCCTAACTGGGAGGCGATCCGAGCGCGAGGTTGAGACATGACAGCTCCTGGCCGAGGCCAGGATCATCCTGATCTCTTAGCGCAGCTCGGCAAATTATCTGGTGGGAAACGCTGGAAAATAAGGGTTCCAGCACACCTTATTCGGCAAGCGCAGACAATACTTGAGCGATTTACAGGGGTACCGCGCAAACGATTGCACCGAAGCGCTAGGCAAGGCGTTCGACCTGGGGCAACTCCATGGCATTGACTTCGCCTTGAAGAAACTCCGCCAATCGCCGCAAACGCTCACCACCGGGGCGGGTTTTCGGCCACACCAGGTAGTAATTTTCCCCACTGGCCACCGCCGTCGGCCACGGCAGGCTCAAACGGCCCTGGGCCACGTCTTCGGCCACCATCAGCAAATCGCCCATGGACACGCCGTAACCCCGCGCGGCGGCGATCATGCCCAACTCCAAAGTATCGAACACCTGCCCACCCTTGAGCGACACCTGGGACGACAACCCCATGCGCTCCAGCCAATTGCGCCAGTCACGGCGGTCGGGCGTGGGGTGCAGCAGCTCGGCGCTTGCCAATCGTGGGACGTCCCACGGCCCGTCATTGAGCAGGTTGGGCGCACCCACCGGAATCAGCAACTCGGGGAACAGGTAACAGGCCTCCCAGTCCGCCGGAAAGTGCCCGTAGCTCAGTAATACAGCGCAGTCGAAGGGTTCCTGGTTGAAGTCCACTTCATCCACGCTCATCCATGCACTGGTCAGTTGCACTTCATTGCCAGGCTGCAAGGCGCGAAAGCGACTGAGCCGCGCCAGCAACCAGCGCATGGTCAGGGTCGATGGCGCCTTCATGCGCAGGATGTCGTCTTCGGCGTTCAGGGTGTGGCAGGCGCGTTCCAGCGCCGCGAAGCCTTCGCGCACGCCGGGCAAGAGCAGGCGCGCCGCTTCGGTGAGCTGCAGGTTGCGGCCACTGCGCTGGAACAGGCGGCAGGCGAAGTGCTCTTCGAGCGTACGAATATGCCGGCTGACAGCACTTTGCGTGATGGAAAGCTCATCCGCCGCACGGGTAAATGAGTTGTGCCGGGAGGCGGCTTCAAAGGCGCGCAAGGCATACAGCGGCGGTAGACGGCGTGCCATAGAAGAACCCCCTCAGATCAATACCCAACCCTACCATGAGTTTTAATCATGCGAATGATCGCTTTTATCCTTTTGTGTAATGCCTCGGGAGCGCCGAGAATCAGCCCTTTCCCAACCCTCTGAATTTTTGAGTGTGATGATCATGCAACATCCGGTGCGTACTGAACTCTGGGCCATTCTGCGGCTGTCGGGGCCGTTGATTGCCTCACAGTTGGCGCACATGCTGATGGTGCTGACCGACACGCTGATGATGGCCCGCCTGAGCCCCGAAGCCCTGGCCGGTGGCGGCTTGGGCGCGGCGAGCTATTCGTTCGTGGCGATCTTCTGCATCGGTGTGATTGCCGCCGTCGGCACGCTGGTCGCCATCCGTCATGGCGCCGGTGACATCGAAGGCGCCACTCGCCTGACCCAAGCAGGTCTTTGGTTGGCGTGGTTGATGGCGTTGGTGGCCGGCTTGCTGTTGTGGAATCTCAAGCCCGTGCTGCTGATGTTCGGCCAGACCGAAACCAACGTGCAGGCGGCTGGGCAATTCTTGACCATCCTGCCGTTCGCCCTGCCCGGCTACCTGAGCTTCATGGCCTTGCGCGGTTTCACCAGCGCCATCGGCAAGGCAACGCCGGTGATGGTGATCAGCCTGGGCGGCACGGTACTCAACTACTTGCTCAACCATGCCTTGATCGAAGGCATGTTCGGTCTGCCGAAGCTCGGCCTGATGGGCATCGGCCTGGTAACAGCGATCGTCGCCAACAGCATGGCCCTGGCGCTGATGTGGTACATCCGCAGCAACCGGGCTTACGCAGCCTACCCGCTCGGCGCGGGCCTGCTGCGCCTTAACACTCAGTATCTGCGTGAGCTGTGGCGCCTGGGCCTGCCGATTGGCGGCACCTATGCGGTGGAGGTCGGTTTGTTTGCCTTCGCGGCGTTGTGCATGGGCACCATGGGCAGTACGCAATTGGCAGCGCATCAGATTGCCCTGCAAATCGTTTCGGTGGCGTTCATGGTGCCGGCGGGGATGTCCTACGCGATCACCATGCGCATCGGTCAGCATTACGGCGCCGGGCAATTGCTGCAGGCGCGCATGGCCGGGCGGGTCGGCATCGGTTTTGGCGCGTTGGTGATGTTGGGATTTGCCGTTGTGCTGTGGCTGTTTTCCGATGCGCTTATCGGGCTGTTTCTGGACCATAACGACCCAGCCTTCCACGACGTCATCGTGCTGGCGGTCAGCCTGTTGGCCGTGGCGGCGTGGTTTGAGTTGTTCGACGGCGTGCAAACCATTGCCATGGGCTGTATTCGCGGGCTGAAGGACGCCAAGACCACCTTCCTGGTGGGTTTGGGTTGCTATTGGCTGATCGGCGCGCCGTCTGCTTG